>CAMGTC010000204.1 GCA_946061765.1 uncultured Treponema sp. | reverse complement strand
ATCCAATACAGAAAGACTAAAAAAGCCACTTTCCTTGATTAAATCACAAGTATAATTTTGATTTAATACAGATATTGCAATTCTTACAGGATCAGACGCAACCTGAATACAAGTATTTGTTATACACGCATTTATTTTGCCAGCGCTCTTTGATCCGAGCAGAAAAAGCCCGTAAGAAAGATTATAAAATGCCTTGTTATCCATTATTTTAGCTCCCAAAAAAATATATTATCTACTTTGTAAAAAGTCAGATTACAAATTAACCATTTGATTTATTTGCCCAAAGACCATGAAGGTTACAGTAAGCATAGGCTCTTACAACTTTATCACCTTCTGTTAAGGCAAATTCTGCTTTTGGTTCCTGACCAGGCTTTAAATTAATAATTTGCACTGATTTTTCTGTTTCCAAAGCTATCCATTCAATAAAATGTTTATCTTCCATTGGGTGTGTAACTGAGCCAACAGCAACTTCTACCAGATTTCCCTTTTCTGTAACTACTGGTACATGCTTTTCAACAGCAGCATCGGTTGTGTTAGCCTTAAGTTCTAACATTTCCTGACTACAGCAAATTGTGTCTATGCCAGTATCTTTTAGCATAGCTACAACCTTTCCGCAAACATTACATTTGTAAAATTTCATCTCTATATCTTCTCCCATAAAAACAAATTTTTTATTGCTCTTCTTTACAACAATCAGGACATATTCCGTCAAAAATAATTTTGTGATTAACAGCCTTAAATCCTAACTTTTCCAGTTCCTTTTGAGTTTCTATTACCTGCAAAGGAGAAAAATCTGGAACATCAAAAAGCCTGTTACATTTTCTACAATAAAAATGATAATGCACAAGCAAGTTGCTGTCAAAATGATATGCTCCATCAGGAACTTCTATTCTAAGTACATTTCCGTTTTCCACCAGAAGATTTAAATTTCTGTAAACTGTTCCCCTGCTAATATGGGGATCAACTTTTCTGGCTTCTTTGTAAATATTATCAGCAGTCGGATGACTTTTATTGCCTTCCATAATGTTTAAGACTAAGTTTCTTTGTGCCGAATTTCTACTCTGCATTAAAATTCTCCCAAAACCATTAAAGCCATGAAGAAACTTCCAGCTAACGATTGTAGAATAACAGAGGATTTTACCTTTGTAAATAGTAATAATTCCTATTATTAATAAAAATTTATTATTTTTCTCAATAGATTTTAGATTTTTTTTATTGATTAATAGATTTATAGAGCATGCAGGGACGACCACCGGTTTCGTAGTTAATATCTTCTACAAGTATTTTCTGCTCAAGTAAATAAGTCAAATAATGACGCACAGTTACGATTGAAAGTCCCAGTTTTTCTGCAACCATATCTCCACTATGCCAGCCCTTATTTTCTTCAAAATAATTTTGTAAGAGTTTAAGAGTTTTTTTCTGAATTCCCTTTGGATATTCTTTTTCGCATTTATTAAGATTATTTGAGATGATATTATCTACACTTCTCTGGTCCAATACTGTATTTGCTTTTAAGGCTATATTTTTTGAAGCAAATTTTTCAAGAGCAACTTGAAATCTTTCGTAGGCAAAAGGTTTTATAAGATAATCAATTACGCCCAGGTGCATGGTTTCTTCCAAAGTTGCAGCATCATTTGCAGCAGTCACCATTATTACTTCAGAATTGATTTTTAATTCACGGATTTTCTTTAATGTTTCAACACCAGTCATAACCGGCATAAAAACATCCAGTACTATTAAATCAACTGGATTAGCCTGTAAAAAATCTAAGGCTTCCTGACCATTTCTGCAGGTAGCAAGAACAGAAAAGTCCTTATTTTTACAAATGTACTGTTCATTAATCATAGCAACCATAGGGTCGTCTTCGACTATAAGAACTTTGTATGCCATTAAAAACCTCTTTTTTTATAAACTGC
This sequence comes from uncultured Treponema sp., assembly GCA_946061765.1. Classification (GTDB taxonomy): domain Bacteria; phylum Spirochaetota; class Spirochaetia; order Treponematales; family Treponemataceae; genus Treponema_D. The sequence continues at coordinate 3,511 of CAMGTC010000204.1, read as the reverse complement.
AAGTGTAAAAACTATTTAAATCTTATCATAAAACAACTGCCTTTTCCAACTTGAGATTCCAAAGTAATTGTTCCCCCAAGACTTTCTACCAGCTGTTTTGTATGATAAAGTCCTACCCCTCGGCCACTTCCTTTTGTTGAAAATCCGTTTTCGAAAATTTTCTCTTTTATTTCATCTGGAATACCAGGGCCAGTATCTTTTACTGTAATTAGTAATTCTCCCGTTTTTGTAAAAACTCCAAATGTTAATTCTTTACTTTTTTCACAGGAAGATGCTGTATTCATTGCATCAAGGGCATTATCAATTAGATTTCCTGTAATAGTAACAAGTGCCTCTGACGGAATATCAATATCACTAGATTTAAATGTAATTCCTTCCTGTAAAATAAATTTTACATTACATTCTGAAGCCCTGGCAATTTTACCAATTAATAAAGCTGCAAAAGATGAATTATCAACTGTGTTCATAACCTTACTTACAGTTTCCCTTTGAATAATTGAAATATTTTCTATGTAAGAAACAGCCTTATCATACTGACCTATTTGAATTAATCCCAAAATTACATGTAATTTATTTGTAAAATCATGATTGTTAGCCCTCATAGAATCAACCAGGAATTTAGTTCCTTCAAAATCCTTAGTGAATTCCATAAATTCTCTTTTAATTTTTTTAAAAATATAGGCAGAAATAATCAGTTCAAGAATAACAGCAATCAAAACTACAATTATAAACATACTGACAGTTCTAATTGTCACAGAAGACATAGATGTTTTAAGTCTGATTGTCATAATAAAACCTGAATATTTTCCTAAAGAATCATAAATTGCAGAGTAAGTTCTTCTTTGTGGACCGGAAGGGCCCTTATTACTTTCTGTATAATAACCTTTTGGATGTAAAGCAAAATCTGGATGAGTTCCATCATATTGGGTATTAATCAAAAAATGATTTGTATGATAAATTCGGTTATTATAATTATCAACTATAGAAATAACATCAACATCCGGGATTTCTGCTACAATCGAATCCATATAATCACATAATTCTTCCTGACTATAATCTTTTAAAAAATAATATAATCTGGTAATTAATTCCGAAGTATCCTGTAAACTCTGATCAAGAGCCTTTTTATTTGAATTGATATTAATTAAGGCACCGCCAATTGTTAAAAGCACAGTTGTAACAATTATCAATATTAACTGAGTTCTTTGAATTTCTTTTCTAATTGAATACAACTTCCCTCTATTACTTGCTTTCTTTTCCATAATTAACACTATAGCATTAAAAAAACTTTTAAAAAGCTTTTTTAAGTTAAAAAAATTTTTTAAGTATGAAAATTATTTTTAATACTTTCTTAAAATTTTCTTTTTTTTGAGAGGACGTTAGTATGTAGCCGTGAGTTGGAAAAAAGGAGAACTAAATAATTCCAAACTCGGGAGATAATTAAAATGGAATATGCACATCTTTTTGAAGCATTTATGTTGATTTGTTTTGGATTTTCCTGGCCATTAAATGTAATTAAAGCTTACAAGGCTAGAACAACAAAAGGTACAAGCTTTGCATTCATAATCTTGATTGTAACTGGCTATCTTGCTGGTATTACAGCAAAGATTATTAACGGACAATTCAATTACGTTCTTGCAGTTTACTTTATTAATCTTGCAATCGTAATGCTCAATATTGTGGTTTATATAAGAAATAAAGCTTTGGATAACAGAGCTAAAGAAAATAAAACTTTACGCGTAGAAAATATCAAAGTAGAAGCAGAGGAGGAAAATATGAATTATACAAATTCTTTGGATAAGTACATCAATAAAAAAGATGAATCAGTTGAGATGAAAAACTCAGTTATTTTAATGGGTTCTTCAATGGACAAAAAAATCCCTGTTGCAGAATTGGGACAGTCTTTTGCATTCAACTTCAAGATTTACAACCACAGTGATGAAAAACTTTCTATTGTAAATGCAACTGAATATTTTAAGAAAAACATTGCTGGTCTTGCTCCAGAAGGAATCTTACTCCACCTTGGCGACAACGACGTAAAAATGTTCAGCAGCAATACTTCAGGCTTTGATAATTACTACTTAAATCTTATTAGTGAAATTAAATCAGTTAATAAAAACTGTAGAATAGCTTTGATTTCTGTAAACAATCCAGAAAATGACAAAAACATTTCAACAATGAATGCTCACATTAAAGCAATTGCACAGGCAGTAAAAGTTGACTTTGTGAACATGGAAAATGCTAAACTCTGGAATCCAAAAGCAACAAAAGCAGCCGCAGACTTTGCTTACGGTATGGGCTTGAAAATTAGAAAACCTCTGCGTGATGTTGCAGAAATCCTTTACTCTTGGGCATACAATGAACTCTCCGATGATAAGTCTTCTCAAGCTTTAGTTGGATAAGCCCTTGTATTTTATATATTTTACATTTGGCAGATCGCTCCCCGGTCTGCCTTTTTTTATTGGATATATATTGTTGTTTCTTCCTTTTCCAATTCTTTAATAAGCAGCTCATAATTTTCTTTAACTTTTAAAGAATTATCAATATTATAAAGATGCGAAGACCAGATTGTTCCTCCCCTAATATTTCCATCCATTTCTTCCTTAAGATTAGAATAAGATTTATTAACAATACCTGCGGCTTCTGCCCATTGCCACATTTGTTTAAGTGGTGTTATTTCAACCTCTCTAATAGAAGATTTTGAAATATCCAGGCCATAATAATCTTTTATAGATTTTTTATTTGCTTCAAATAATTCTTCAATTTGTTTTTTCCGTATCTCATAATCTTCGTCTGTTATAGAAGAGAATTTTTTTGAATCTTCAAGATATTTAAGACTAGTTTTTTTATTTTCATAAATCCTCTTTGCCTTTTGGATTGGAGAATAAAGTTTAAAAAAATCTGAGATAAATGAATCTGTAAAATTTCCACCATTATAAATTTTTTTGAAGGCCTTTTGGTAAAAGGAAATCACAGTAGCTATACCATTACTTTCGCTAACATTATTGATAATTTTGTAATATTCTACTTTTGCCCGATAATAGTTGTAATAAAAATCCCCTGTATCATCATCTAATTCATCACGGATAAATTCTGCATATTTTTCTTCTAATTCAACATCAATATAATTCTTTTCCTGTCTGTAATAATCTGGAAATTTTTCTCTCATTCTCCAAAAACAGTCTTTTATCAAATTTGAATTATAAGAACGTAGTTTTTTTAAAAGACGGTCATCTTTATCTTCGCTGTACCAAAAAAATTCTTTCCAAAATTTCATATCATAGGAATCCATATTTTTAAAATCCTGGCGGAGCATATAATCAAAAGCATTTTCTACCGGCTTAAGCTTATATTCCTTAGGAGAAAAAAAAGAGTAATTCAGAATTCCTTCTACAATTTGTGAAATTATTTTTTCTGTTTTATCTTCAAAATATGGACTTATGGCCTTATAAAAATTACACAAAAGATAGTAATTAAAATAATCACTTCTGTATCTTTTTATAGTTTTATC
>CAMGTC010000203.1 GCA_946061765.1 uncultured Treponema sp. | reverse complement strand
TATTTACAAAAAGAGGTATTTTAAAATCTCCATTTCCCTGTAAAAATTTTAATTCTACTTTAGGAAAATCAATTTTTTTGTCCAGAGTCTCAAGTTTTGTACTTTTGATGCAGGCAGTTTCTTCAGGACTTTCAATTTTCTGCTGATAAGCATGCAATTCCTCTAAGTCATTTTTAAGCTGCTCTTTATCAAGATTTTTTTCTAATTCTTCTATAAGATTTTTTTCTAACAGGTTTCTCTTTTCAAAAAAAGAATTTGAAGGCTCAGCTACAAATTTAACTACAACCTTCTGGTCAATAAAATATTTTTTGATTAATTCTTTTGTTAAATCCTTATCAAGCTTTAGTTTTTCTTTGAATTTTTCAAAACTTGTGATTGGATTAAGTAAGGTAGAAGGTTCCTGCCCCCAAGTCCAGGCCTTCATAGCTTTTTCCATAATCTGAATTGACGCTGGGCCAAAATAACGATTTTCTTCCCGAAGATTAAAATCAATTCCCATAACAGCAGAATCAATTTCTTCCTGACTTACTCCTTCTTCATAAACTTCATTTATAATTTTAGGAATTAAATCAAAGACTTTTTCTTCATCTTCTTTTTTTACACCTGTAAGACCAATACTAAAGAATTCCTGATTAAACTGGCTAAAATTCAAACAATTTTCGCTGTCTCCAAGACCAGATTCCTTTAATTTCATGCTAATTGGGGAACTGTCACTTCCAAAAAGAACTTCTGAAAGATAGTATTTTTCAATATCAACCTTACCTGAATACCAGTTCATTGCAACAGTACTTCCTGTAGCTCCTGTTTCTGGTGCAATAGTTCTATAAGAAATAGATTTTTCATTTAATTTTAATTTAAGTAATTCTTCTATTTCTTTAATCATAATAGGCTTTTTACAAGCTGCATTAGGAATATCATTTTTACAATTAAATTTTTCTTCAATTCTTGTAATAAAATTTGAATCAAGAAAATCCAGTTGTTTTTTAGTAGGAATGTTACCATAAAGGAATAAAAGACAATTATCAGGATTATAAAATTTCTGGTGAAAGTCTAAAAACTGCTTATAGGTTAATTTTGGAATATCAACCGGGTCACCACCAGAATCAAAGGCTGGATAAGAATCCGGGAACATGCAATTTATTTGTTCCGAAAATGAAACTGAAGAAAAGGAAGAATAATTTCCCTTCATTTCGTTATAAACAACCCCCTGAATGCTCAGCTTACCATTTTCGTCCATTTCGAGTCTGTGGCCTTCCTGAATAAAGGTGGCATGATCCAATTTTGGAAAGAAAACTGAATCTGCATAAACATCAAACATATTAAAATAATCCTCAGGAACTACCGAAGCTCCAGGGTATACAGTTTTATCAGGATAAGTTAATGCATTTAAAAAAGTATTTAAACTTGTACTAGCCAGAGTATTAAAAGGTTCTTTTAAAGGATATTTTTCGCTACCACAAAGAGTTGAATGCTCCATAATATGAGCAGTGCCTAAATTATCTTTTGATATAGTTCTAAAACCAAAAGCAAAAAGATTTTCTTTATCATCACAAAGAATATGGTAAATCTCCAGTCCTGTTTTTTTATGACGAAGATAAATTCCTTTAGCCTTATAATCTGGTAAATCATCAATTGAAAGAAGAATAAAATCTTTATATTCTTTTCCAATATTTTTCTTTTTAGTAAAGTCCATAAGTTCTCCAAAATATATATCTTAAATATAGCAATTTTGATAAAAACAACCAAATCATTTATAAAAAAATCTAAAAAATATAATTTTTACTTACTATTTCTTTATAGTTTTATACATTTTTTCTAAAAAATATGGAATTAAAATAAAAATAACTTAAAACTAGAAGGATAACTTATGTCTTATTTTAAAAATTTTAAATCTGTTACTTATTGTGTTGCCCAGTGGGCAGATCATATTGACCAGGAAAATCTTATAAAACAATTAGACTGGCTGCAAAAATATATTGGAATAGATAAGGTTTATCTTGAAACTTACCGTGGCTCTTTTGCCAGAAAAGAACAAATTCTGATGATTAAAAAGATTCTTGAGGAAAGGGGCATTGAAGTTAGTGGTGGTATAACAACTGTTTGTCCTAACCTTGAGGAAAAAGATAATGAAAGGCAGAGATTATTTGAAACTTTCTGTTACTGTAATGAAGGAATGAGAAAGCGTTTAAAAGAAGTAAGTGAATATACTGCTGGTCTTTTTGATGAATTTATCATTGATGATTTTTTCTTTACTCAGTGTATGTGTCAGGACTGTATAAAAGAAAAGGGTAATAGAAACTGGTCTGAATTCCGTCTGCAAAAGATGATGGATGTTTCAAAAAATCTGATTATAGATCCAGCAAAAAAAATAAATCCAAAGTGTAAGATTATCATTAAATATCCAAACTGGAGGGAAAGTTACCAGGATACAGGTTATAATCCTCAAGAACAAAGAGAAATTTTTGATTCAATTTACACCGGAACAGAAACCCGACATGGGGCTCAGCAGGATCAGCATCTCCCAAGATATTTAAGCTATTCTCTTCCACGCTATATGGAAAATGTGGCTCCTGGAAGAAACGGCGGAGGTTGGTTTGACCCATTTGAATGCGACAGAATTGATTCTTACCTTGAACAGGCCTATCTTACAGCCTTTTCAAAATGTAAAGAAATTATGACCTTCTGCTGGCCTGCAATTTACAATAATAAAAGAGCAACTCCATTAGGTTTTCAGCTTGGGAAAATTGATAAAATCTTAGATGAATGTGGAAAGCCATGCGGATTAAAAGTGTATATTCCATTTAATTCATCTGGCGATGATCATATTGAAGATTACCTTGGAATGGCAGGTATCCCAATGGAGCCTAGTCCTGATTTTCCTGAATATAAAGAAAATTCAGAAGATTCTGCCGTTCTTGTAACACAAGCTTCATGGAAAGATGAAAAAATTGTAAATAAAATTACAGATTTTGTAGCCCAAGGGGGAAAAGTAATTGCAACCAGTGGATTTATGGCTTTGGCTGGAAATAAACTGGCAGAGTTGACATCTGCTGTCTATACAAATAAAAAATTAATTGCAGATGAATTCCAGGTGTCAGTTTTGGGCTTGTACGGCAGAAATTATATTAAATCAAGAGAAAGCATTACATTCCCATTAATTGAACACAGAAATAATTCATCCTGGTCTATCTTAAATGCAGGCCACGGAGAATACCACGAAAGTATTATAATGTACGATACCTATGGAAAGGGTAAATTTGAAATTCTAAATCTTCCAGAAATGCCATCAAGAATTGTAGATTTACCAAGCCAGGTACTTACAGTTATTCGCCAGGAATTATCAGGTAATGGAAAAGTTTGGATTGATTCAGAAAATGGAGTTTCACTCTTTACCTATGACAATGATACCTTTGGTTTATACTGCTACACAAATGATGGTTGCAGACCAATAGATTTTAATATTCACATAAAAGGTTCTATATGGGCTTTGGAATATGTAAAAGACCAGGAAGAAGATAATCTTTGGAGACAAAAAGAAATCAGACCTTTGTATGTAAGAGAAAAAAATCACTATAACGAGTGTGATGAATCTGTCTTCCACATGAGGCTAATTCCAGGAGACTTCCAGTTTTTTAAGATTAAAAAATAATTTATCCAGGGGGTAAAATCCCCTTAGATAAACTTTTCTTCATTTCTTCCTTTGACAATTATGTTGCCGTTTTCAAATGCGCTGCGTAATTGTCCAAGGAAATTCTGAGTAATGTAATCTACATCCCTTTTGCGCATTGGTTTTAATATTTCTTCCTGTTCCAAAACTTCAGAAGCCCGGCCTGAAGAAATATTACTTAAAATCTTATCTCTAAAATCGGCATTTTTATCTGCTATCAGATATGCTATGTCAACTTCGGACATTTCATGTAATTTTTGCTGAATAAATTTATCATCAGAGTTCAAAACATCGTCCATTGTAAAAAGACGATTACGTAAATCTTTGCCTAAATCAGGATCATCTTCTGAAAGGTAAGATAAAATATCATTTTCTGAAGACAAATCCATTTTTTTCAGAATCTGAGCTAAAGCATTTCTTCCATCAATTACTTCTGATTTTTCTGTTACTTTTTGTAAAGATTTTTCGTGCATAGCCTGATCAACTCTTCTTAAAACTTCAGGAGAAACCGGGCCCATTTTTGCAAGTCTAAGGACAACTTCCTTTTTATTTTCTGCAGACATCATATTAATTACGGCTGCCGCTTTTTTGGGAGGTATAAAACTCAGAACCATGCATTGAACACCCTGATTTTCGTCGCTAATCAGGTTGAAAATTTTTTCATTATCTGTTTTTTCTAAATATTCAAAGGGCTTTGCACTGGAAAAAGGCATGGCTTTTTTAAGCATTTCATCTGCCCTTTTTTTACCATAAGCTTTTTCCAGCATTTCTCTGGCTGTTTCTACTCCACCGCCAGTTTTAGTTTTTTCCATCAGCTGACTGAATTCAGCCATAATTACACTTGCTTCATCTTTACCAACAGTTCTAATTGAAGCAATTTCTGGAATTATTTTTTCTATCTGCTCTTCATTAAGATGTGGAAGAATTTGAGCTGCCTGTTCTTCGCCAATCAAAAGAAGAAATTTGGCAACTCTTCTGTAAACTGATTCTTTACCTTCAGAACTTTCCTGGGCTGGAACTTTAATAAGTCCCCCACCCTTAATAGCATCAATAGCACGGTTAATCTGCTCTTCCTGATAAGTTTTTGAGGAAGACTCTGATTCACCAGTCTTGATAAATTCTTTAACAGGAATGTTCTCTTGAATTTTTGATTTTATTTGTGGCTCAATAATATCTTTAGAAGAATCAATTTTAGGGAATAAGGCTTTTTTTACCACTTTGGGCTTATCATTATTTGCCAACTCCTGCTGATTCTTATAAGCTTGCGAAAAAAAATCATTTTTATTCATAGAAAATCCTTTTTTAACAAATAAATTATCAGAAATTTATTATACCGCAAATCTTAAATATTTACTCTTACTTCTGCGTAACTTCCTTTATTTTTTGTTTTAGTAACAAGAATCTGTTTATCATCAATTTTTGATTTTAATAAATCAATATGAGAAATCAAACCTACAAGTCTATTATTTTCTGCAATAGAAGATAATGCCTTAAATGCTTTATTTGCAGTTTCAGAATCCAAACTTCCAAAACCTTCGTCAACAAAAAGTGAATCAAGTCTAATTCCACCGGCAGAATATGCTATTTCATCAGATAAACCTAGTGCAAGAGATAATGAAGCCTGAAATTGTTCACCACCCGACAAAGATTTTATTGACCTTTGGCCACCATTCCAGTGATCTATAATTTTAATTTCAAGACCAGATTGACTTTGAGCATCAACAGCAGAATCTCTGGCCATTTCATACTGACCATCTGTCATTA
>CAMGTC010000202.1 GCA_946061765.1 uncultured Treponema sp. | reverse complement strand
TTTTGAAACACGCAACCGTGACTGGGAGCCAAAAAATCGGATTTTTGTTTATAATGCGTTTGCCCTGAAGAAAGAGGCTTGCAAAAACATTCGCAAGTCGGGGCTGACCAATAAGTATAGGCAAGCTGAACTTGATTCAGCATCTACGCTTTATACAGTGCATAGATTCCGAAACGAGTTTGGAATGACGCTATGCAATGAACTTTTTAGTCAGCCCCCCTTGCCGACTTGCGAATGTAGCAACGCCCTGACTGCCGTCAGGCAGGCGGTAGCGGTTTTGCCAGTCGCTTTCTGACCATCAGTATTTCCATAATGCAAATACGATTATAAAAATCAATTTTATGCGTACCAATTAAAATTCGAAATTCGAACTAATTAACTTTTCTTTAAGATTGATTTTTATAACTTTTAAAAAGCTCAGTTTTTTAATCTTGAAAAAAAATGCACTTTTATATATTATGTAAATTCAATATTCACAATAAGTGTTATTGTGTCCAAAAATGATAAATTTGGTGCCAGAAATGGTGCTATGGAGGATATAAATGGTCAAAATCAGACTTAAGAGATTTGGTACTAAAAAACGTCCATGTTACCGTGTTGTAGTTCAAGACTCACAGAAACCACGTGACGGTGAATGTATCGAAGAAATCGGAACTTTCCAGCCAATCGCTAAGGAAGATAATCAGGTTTCTATTGATATGGATCGTGCTAAGTACTGGATCAGTGTTGGTGCACAGCCTTCTGATATCGTTAAGAAATTAATGAACATTCAGACTGCTAAACAGGCAAAGTAGTTACAGGAGTAGAAAATGGAAAAGGACCTGATAGAATACATCGCTAAATCATTAGTTGATGATCCGTCATCCGTGTCTGTAACTGAAACTGAAGGCGAGCGTGGAGTTGTGCTACAGCTTAGAGTTGCTGATGGTGATATTGGTAAGGTTATCGGTAAGTACGGTAGAATTGCTAAAGCCATGAGAACTGTATTAAGCGCATCAGCTGTAAAAGACGGAAAACGATGCAGTCTTGATATTCTTGATAACTAGCAGGAATATTTGTTGATGGAAAAGCAACACTTTGTAGTGGGATTTGTCCGTGGCTCTCATGGAGTTAAGGGCGAATGTAAAGTAGAAAGTGCTTCTGGAGCTTATGAGCATCTTCTGAAACTCAAAGAAGTTACTTTACGACAGGGTGAACAATTAAAAGAAGTAAAGGTTGAATCGGCTTCTTTAGGTAATAACACCTTGTATTTAAAATTTGCTGGTATTGATAGTCCTGAAGCCATACAAAAGTATAGTAAATGGGAAATATTAGCAGAAAGAAAATACTGCAAACCTTTGAAAAAAGATGAGTGGTATGTAGAAGATTTACGAAATTGTTCCCTAATTTATGATGGGAATGACGATCCGGCAACGTTGGATGCGCCTATAGAAATTGTAGGAACAATCACAGACGTATTAGAAGGCGGAGCAGGGAACTTGTTAGAAGTTTTACTCTCCGAGAATTGTAAATGTATAAGTGACGAACTTAAGTTTACCGTGAATTCTAAGACTGGAGAAAAATCAGTGAGAACGGTTTTGATACCTTTCAATAAAGAATTTATTGGTAAAGTTGATGTTAAGAACTCTACAGTGCAGTTGATGCACCTCTGGATTCTGGAGTAATTCCATGAAATTTACTGTGCTGACCTTATTTCCTGATATTGTTAAGGCTTTTTTTGAAAACTCAATCATGGCTAAGGCAGTGGAAAAGGAAATTATTGAATACGATCTGGTGAACATCAGAGATTTTGCTCTAGATAAACACCAAACCTGTGATGACGGAACGTACGGAGGTGGAGCTGGTCAATTATTAATGCCAGGACCTCTCGGAAAGGCACTTGATTCTGTTCAAGCCCGTAAGAAGTACGTAATTTATGTTACTCCTAGCGGAAAACAATTGACACAGAAAGTTGCTGAAGAATTAAGTCACAAGGATGAACTAGTGTTTATCTGTGGTCGATATGAAGGTATTGATCAGAGAATTATTGATTCTTTTGTGGATGCAGAAATTTCTATTGGAGATTATGTTATGTCTTCTGGAGAAGTTGCTGCAACAGTTGTAATTGATACTGTTTACCGTTTAGTAGACGGAGTAATCTCGCATGAATCATTAGAAGAGGAATCTTATTGTGATGGACTTTTGGAATATCCGCAATATACTCGACCAGAAGAGTATATGGGAATGAAAGTACCGCCAGTTTTACTGTCAGGAAATCATGAAGAAATCCGAAAGTGGAGGCTTAAAAAAAGGTTGGAAAAAACTCTTGTAAACAGACCTGATTTAATCGCTGCTGCAAGGTTAAAAGGACAGCTTAGTGAAGAAGCCGAAAAGATGATTGAGGAAATAACAAATCAATTTTTTGATAAACATCTTCCTAAACATAAAAGAAGACGTTTTAAGAAAAATGAAAGAGACTAAAGGAGATCATTATGGATCTTATAAAAACAATTGAAGAAACACAGAAACGTCCTGGAGCTCAGGAATTCAATGTTGGTGATACAGTAAAAGTATTCTTCAAGATTATTGAAGGTAAAACAGAACGTATCCAGGTTTATGAAGGTGTAGTACTTTGTAAGAAGAATGAAGGTGCACGCCAGACTTTCACTGTTCGTAAGATTTCTTACGGTGTTGGTGTTGAACGTGTATTCCCATATAACAGCCCACGTATTCAGAAAGTTGAAGTTGTACGTCCTGGTAAAGTACGTCGTTCTAAGCTTTATTACTTACGTGATAAGATTGGTAAGGCAGCTAAAGTTAAGACTTTGGTTGGAGCAAAAGTTACTGCTGCAATGGAAGCTCGTAATGCTGCTGCATCTGCTGCCGCTGCTGAAAAAGAAGCTGCTGCAGAAAACAAATCAGCTGAGTAATATAAATAGACAATATTTATATTTTATAAGACGGGATTGTAAAGTTTGATTCAATTGAATTTAAACTTTTATAATCCCGTTTTTTTATGTACAATTTAATTAATGGCCACAAGAAATATAATAACAAATCAACTTTCCACCCAAAATCTTAAAGTAAATGTAAAAAATCTTACCCAGGGGGAAAGTGTAAGAGTAAAAGTCCTTGCTGATTTAGGAAATGGAAAATACCAGGGTTTTGTTAGTGGTGTTAAAGTTTCTTTTACATCGCAAAATCCACTTAAAACTGGTACATCATTTTTTGCAAAAGTGAGTGGTCAAAATGGGAGAATTATTTTAATTCCTCAAAATCAAGAAACAGAAAATTTTGGAATTAATAATCTAAAACTATTAGATGGTAATGAAAGTTTATTGAAATTAATAAAGCAATTATCTCTCCCGCAAGATAATCTTTCTCTTCATCTTTTAAAACAATTTATTCAGTTAAAATTACCCTTGGAAAATCAGAAAATTAACAAGTTCTACAATTTTGCAATTAAATATAAAGGTAAAGAAAAGCGTCTTGCAGAAGCTATATCCATTTTAAAAGAAAAATCACTTGAGCTGGATGAAAATCAAATTCTTGAATTTTTAGAAATTTGGGATAATGATTTTGAAAATCATCAGGAAGAAAAAAAAGAAATTTTAAATAGGTTTAATTCAAAGAAGGGAAACTGGTTTATTTTTCCCTTTGAAATAATCGATTGTAAAGATAATAATGTATTTGGAAAGGGGAATTTAAAACTCTTTTTTAATCAGTCTCAAAGTTTAGAAAAATTAAATATCCTGACTCTTTATAAGGCTAATACTTTTTTGTTTAATTTATCATTCAAAAATAAAAAATTGTCTTCTATATCATATAATTTGGATAATTCTACGGAAGAAAAATCAATCGGAATTGAAAGAGCTATAAAACAAAAATTCCAGGGAAAGGATGTAGATATTTTTTGGCAAGATTATAACGAAATGATTGGAAGTGGATGTCAGGAAGAAAGTTTTTCGGCAGTAAAAGGAGAAGTTTGATGAAAAAAGCTCTGGCCTTAAAATATCCGGATGGGGTAGAAGCACCAATAATTGTTGCAAAGGGAAGTGGAAAAAAAGCAGAAAAAATTTTGCAGATTGCTCAGGAAAACAATATATTAATAGAGGAAAATGAAATTTTAGTTGATATGCTGGGCCTATCTCAAGTTGGTGACTTAGTTCCAGATGATACATGGGAAATTTTAGCAAAAATATTTGCAGTGATTTTGGATTTTAAATAAATCAGGAGAGATTGTTGAATTCAAAAAAAATCGGAGATTGTGGAGAAGAAAGAGCTGTAGAGTATCTTTTGTCCAAAGGTTATAAAATAATTGAAAAAAATTGGCGGACAAGAGAAGGTGAAATTGATATAATAGCATCAATTGGCGAAATACTAGTTTTTTTTGAGGTAAAAACCTTGCCAAATGCTACTACAGATATGCTTTCTAAGGTTTTAAATCAAGAAAAAAGACGTAGAATTATAAAAACTTCTAAACGTTTCTTAATAAATCATCGACAATATAGTAACAGTTACAAAAGATATGATGTAATTGTGCTGGATATGCCTTCTTTACCAAAGGTTTATCATATTGAAAATGCTTTTATAGATAACTGGTAACTAGAGTGGGAGTTCTTATGATTTCTAGTGTTACATCTAATTCGGCAGCTACATTATTGCTGGAAAAAGAGAATGTAGATTTGCCTCCACGTATATTAGAATTACGTGAGAAAATTCATAGTGAAGAGTATTTGAATAATGCTATTCTAAGAATTGCAACGGTAATTAGTGGAAAACTTGTTGAAAATTCCGAAGAATTAAAATTTTCAGATTAACTTCTATTGGGGTTTTAATAATGGAAAAAAATCGTCATCATAAAAAAAATCAGAACTGGAAAAACAATCAGAATAATCAGAATAACCAGAAAAAAAATGAACAAAAAAAGAAATTTCAGTTCAATTCAGAAACTTATGATCGTGCTAATGCCGAAGATGATAAGAAAAAATTAGAGGCGATTCAAGAATTAAAATCATCTGAAAATATATGTCCAATATGTGGTCAGAATATTACTGATATTGCCAGTGCTATTGTTGATAAATCTACAAAGAAACCTGCTCATTTTGAATGTGTTTTAAAGAAAATCGAAGAATCAGAAACTGTAGGCCAGAATGAAAAAATTGCCTATATCGGACAAGGACGTTTTGGTCTTTTATATTATGAAAATCCTAGAGATCAAAGAAAATTTGTTATAAAAAAGATTATTGATTACGAAGATAAAGAAGAAGATGTTGAGTGGCGCTCTAAAATCAGTGATTTATATAGTAAGGTAAATTAATCATCTTTCTTCTATATATTAATTCTTAATTCTAACTTAATATTAATTTTTATTCTAACTTAACTTATTTGACTTTTTAATAATTATATCAAAACAGTTGTATTCAGGGGTTGATACAACCCCTGAAAACTAGCGAGTCAAGGCCTTGAGCGGAGTGTGGTTTGACCGGTCGTATGTTTTT
>CAMGTC010000201.1 GCA_946061765.1 uncultured Treponema sp. | reverse complement strand
TTTTCTTCCGTGGTAAAATCGCCAACATTAAAATCAAAATAAAAAACCGGGTACTTCTTCCATTCAGTTTCGGTTTTGGAAATGGCAAGCCCTTCAAACAAATCTTTGCGACCTTCAAAATAACTTCGCAATGTGGAAAGAAAAAGGGATTTTCCAAAACGGCGTGGGCGGCTTAAAAAGTATGGGCATTTGTAATGCGTCAGTTCTTCGATAAATTGAGTCTTATCCACATAGACAGCGTTGTCCACGCGTATTTTTTCAAATGTCTGAATGCCGATTGGCAGGTATCGCGGTTTGTTCATAAATTTAATATAGCATATTTTTGGGGAATTGTAAGTGTGGAGAAGTTGTGAATTGAAAAATCAGGGGCGCTACTCAATTATGAATTCAACAAAATATTTTTAGTTTTATCATGGCTGTTATGATGATTCCTTCTCTTGTGTTTTTCACCATTTTTCTTCCGTTTCCGTCTGCCCACGGATGAATCGAAACAATTCTGTAATGAGCTTCAAAACTCAATTCATGGATTTTTGAAATATCTGACAGATTGATTTTTTTACGTTCTTCATTAATCCACTGGCAGAATTGCGGTTGCTTTTGATTTATTTTTTCTAGAGATTTTATTCATTTTGTTCTCCTCTAAAAAGTCAAGAAGATTGTTTCAACAATCGATTGACTTTTTACGCTGTTCCGTAATGAAATGAGGAACAGCAGTTCAATACGACCGGTAAAGGCCCGCTTCGCTCAAAGCCTTGACTCGCTCGTTTTCAGGGGTTGTATTAACCCCTGAATAAAAAAGGTTGAGCATCAACAAAAACACTCAACCTTTATAACTTTATAATAAGAACAATTGTAAAAAATTATAACTTAAACTGTCTTACTTCATTACTTAACTCATCAAGATTTGATTTATTCTCATTTCCTGAGCGATCACAAGTTTCAACAGCAGCTGTAATTGTTCTAGCATCTTCAACTATTGATTCCATAGCCTGACCAATTACTGATGTAGAATTCATAACTTCTGTAATTTGCTTTTCTATTTGAATACTACCAGAATTTAATACATCAGAATTTTCTTTTACAGCCTGTGAAGCATCCTTGATTCCACTAATTGACTGAAGAACCTGATTACTTCCTTCTGCCTGTTCTTCCATAGAATTTTTAATCATTAATTCCTGTTCCAATACCTGGTTTGTAAGATTAAAAATTACAGAGAATTGTTCATTTACATCATTTGTTGACTTAGCAACATTATTAATAATTTCCTGTAAATCTCTAAGTTGATCTGTAATACCTTTACCTTGCGCATTTGACTCTTCTGCCAGTTTACGGATTTCATCTGCTACAACAGAGAAACCTTTTCCTGACTCCCCAGCATGTGCAGCCTCAATTGCAGCATTCATAGCAAGAAGGTTTGTTTGGCTTGCAATTGTCTGAATAATAGAAGAAGCTTCCAAAAGGCTGGCAGATCTTTCCAAAATTACAGAAGAAAGTTGCGATGCTTCATTAATTTTCTTCCTACCAGTTTCTGCTTCTTTTGTAAGATTACTAACAGTAACAGAGTTTTTCTCAAGAATTTGAGCAACAGATTTAATATTTGCAACCATTTCTTCTACTGCAGAAGAGGAAGTATTTACCTCTGAAGCCTGACTATTAACACTGTTATTAAGATCTTTAATCTGTTCTATCATTTTCTGAACAGTCTCGTGTGATACAGTAACATTCTCTGTTTGTACGTTAACTTTTTCTTTTACAGCATCAATTGCAGTTGAAATATGAGTTACAGCCTTTGAAGTTTCTGCCATTTGGATATTTACATCATCAGCTGAAATTATAGAAGAAGATACACTGTTATGAATATCTCCAAGAAGTTTCTTTGTTACATTAAAGAAAGAGTTCAAATCGTTTATCAATAAACCAAATTCATCTCTTGACTGAACCATAAGATCTGTATTTGTATAATCTTTTTCGGCAATCGAATCTGTAAAATCTGCAATAGCCTGAACACGCTTTTGAGTATGTCTCATCTGTCTATATGAACAAAGAATTGTAAATACAATTCCAATAATGCCATAAATAAACTGATACCTTATCAGCATCTGTATTGGAGTTAATGATTTTAAATTAGTAGCAAGAGTAGGAGAAATAATATAAAGGAATGTTCCAGAAACTCCAAAGAAAGTTACCAATGCCCCCCTAACCGATAGTGACATTGATTTAAACTCAACTCTAAATGGAAGCGCATATAGATGTTGTTCAAAATTCTGCATAAAGCAAATGTAGAAAAATAATGAAAACAAGAAAACCGAACCCATACAAGATGTTAAAAATGGTAAGACTTCCATCTCAATCTGTTTAAATTTACACGCCCAATTTACGACTTGTGTAATTACATAAGAATTCAATACAGCACATACCAGAGCAGACGTCTCAAAAGCTTTAACACTTTTGTTGCATTTTACAATAGATTCTTCACTTCCATCAAAAGTTCTGATTTTATTTGTAAAATGTATATAAACAAAAATAACAAAAGAAACAAAAAGAAGCATGCCCATAATTCCAAAAGGAGTTAAACAGGCACTCATTGTAGCTTTAAAGGAAAGAATTCCAATATAACAAGTTGTAAACCATGTAACGACAATTGGAGTCAGGAACATGGATATATAGTAAATAAAAACTTTTAAAGGAAATTTTCCTATGATAAAATCATCATCCGTTTTTTCAAACATATCAACCTCAAACTAGAAAATTTTGCTGATTTCACTTGTAATTCTTACTCTGCAATTTTGCATTAATGCACTCTAACTCTTCTTCCGATGTTTGAATTTTTTGAGCGATAATCTGTCTCTCAACAAAATCCATAGATAAACTTTTTTTATTTTCCAAATCGGGAATTATCTCATTTTGTATTTCTTCCCTTCTTTTTCTAAGTTGACTAATTTCTTTAGGGGGTCTACCTCCTTTCTTCCCATTTTCACGACTTGAATTTTTTTTTGCCTTACTAGTAGATTTGCCGTTATACATATAAAGTGACTTAAACCAAAATTCAAGATTTTTTAACTCCTGATTCATCGAAAAACTTAAATCATCTAATTCTTTCGAATCAAAATCCTGGGAAAGATGATTTAATTTGCTCTGAAGTTCAAATAATTTTCTTATACCATCAGAAATATTTTTGGTTTTTTTACTCATTTTTTAATTATACTATCCTAAAACTCTGGGTTTCGCCATATTTATTATAATAACATTATGTTTTATTAATTACAAAAACAATTGTTTAAATTCTTTAGCCTTTAGAACAGCTTCTTCAAGAGTCATTCCTGCAAAACTTTGTGCTGTAAGATTTCTTCCACTCTTTTTATCATCTATAAATGCTCCTACGCAAATTCCTGGAATAACAGAATCTGGATCGTTTGGAGCATGAGGGCCTCCTAAATCAGTTCTACACCAACCTGGATCTGTAAGATTTATACAAACATCACTTCCATCTAATTTACCAGCCAAATCACATGTTACCTTATCAAGAGCAGCTTTGCTGGCAGAATAACCAGCCTGCTCAGGCTCATTTCTAATTCCACTAGTTGTATTTATTACCCTACCCCACCCTCTCTCAATCATAGGAGGAATAAAAGCATAGCAAAGCATCATGGGTGCAATAGTATTAATCATAAAACTTACCGAATAATCTTCTACAGGAGTTTTGTAATAATCCTTTCTATAAGCAATCTGAACTGCCGCATCATTAAAAAGAATATCAACAGGTTTTCCTTTTTCTTTGATTTCTTTTATCATCTTTTCTACTTCATTTGGATTACTTAATTCAGCAGCAATATCATAGGCTTCTACACCAATAGCACGTACTTCTTCAAGAATTCCTTTTGTATGTTCAAGCGAACGAGAATGAAGAATTAAATTACACCCCCTGCTTGCCATAAATTTTGAAATCCTATAGCCAACACCACGATTTGCTCCTGTTACCAAAGCCCATTTTCCTTTTACATCAACCATATTAAACCTCGCTTTTTATGATTTTAAGTAAAACTTAAAAGATACCTGAAATAAATTGAATTGCTTTTCTATTAAAGAATAGAATAATCATCTACAAATACTTTTAATATCTTACAGAAAAAGAATGTTCATATTCATCTAAAGGCATTTCTTTTTTTATTATTTGCTCAATTTGAATAAAGGGATTTCTTTCTATAATTTCTAATTGTTTTTCAATCTGTTCAATAGTTCCCTGTACTTCCATAATTACAGCCCCATCAGAAGAATTATAAACCCAGCCTGTAACACCACTCAGAAAAGCTGCATTTCGAGCTGTATATCTAAAACCTACGGACTGAACCTGTCCTGTAAAATGATAATTATATCTTTTCTTTTCTCTTTTCAATTTTCTTTGATTTGAATTTTCTATGATTTTCAAACCCCTCATAAATAATTTTATAATAACACCCAAATTTTCTTAAAACAATAAATTAAATTTTCATAAATCATCAAACTCATACCAAACAAACTTGATTGTTATTTACTTCATTTAATGTTATTTTAAGGAATGTTAAATCAATTTTCGCGAACTGAATTATTAATTGGAAAAGAAGCCCTTGAGATTTTGAATAAATGCCACGTTGCAATTTTCGGAATTGGAGGAGTTGGCGGCTATGTAGTTGAAGCCCTTGTTAGAAGCGGCGTCCAAAATATTGATTTAATTGACAATGATACAGTTTCTCTAACCAATATCAACAGGCAAATTATTGCAAGCCATTCAAGTCTTGGAAAATTCAAAGTAGATGTTATGAAAGAAAGAATTCTTGATATTAATCCAAAGGCTAAGGTTAATACTTATAAATGCTTTTATCTTCCAGAAACAAAAAATCTTTTTGATTTTAGCCAGTATGATTATGTTGTTGATGCAATTGACACTGTAAGCGGAAAACTCCAGTTAATAAGCCAGGCAAAAGAAGCCAATTGCAGAATAATTTCTTGTATGGGCACAGGAAATAAACTGGACCCTACCAAATTTGAAATAGCTGATATTTCTCAAACATCAGTTTGTCCCCTTGCCCGGGTAATGCGTCAGGAATGTAAAAAAAGAGGCCTGACAAACGTAAAAGTTTTATATTCAAAAGAAAAAGCGTTAAAACCACTTGATAATAATGATGAAGAAAATGTACCAGGCAGCACTGCTTTTGTTCCTTCTGTTGCAGGATTAATAATTGCCTCAGAAATAGTAAAAGAATTAACACAAGAGGCTATGCTCAAGTGTAGAGAAAAATAATCTCCTTCAATATAGTTCGAATTTCGAATTTTAATTGGTAATGCATAAAATTGATTTTTATAATCGTATTTGCAAAAACTCTTTTTATTTACGTGTTCGCTTGCGCGAACGTTTTGTAAATCCTCAGTTGTTGAAACAACTTGCGGTTTACAAAATTAATTAAGGTTTAAATCAAACAACATAACAGTTTGAAAACTTACTACCAGTCA
>CAMGTC010000200.1 GCA_946061765.1 uncultured Treponema sp. | reverse complement strand
AATTTCGCCATCTATTTTAAGTCTCGAGTTTTTTTGCAAAAACTCTTTTTATTTTTTAAAATCCACCGTAATTTCTACGCCATTAGAGAAGGTGGTTTTCTGAACAGAGCGGTCAGCACTTAAATATTCATGATTTGTCATTTCTACACCGGCAGTGTTTAGAATTGCTTCGTGAGAATAATTGTAGCTTTGAATAAATCTGTCTTTATTTTCTTTCCAGTGATTTTCATTGAGAATCCAGAACATTGGTGGCACTGCATACAGTTTATTAAACTTGTCTCTTTTATCCCAAACTAAAGGGAATCTATTATTGTAATCTCCCCAGTACCAGTAAGCAACACAACAATCGTGGTAAACAAGTTCCCATAACGGAAGGCGATTTTTTTCGTTCAACTGAAAATTATTAATCTGTGGCGGAACCTCCCAGTGAATAACATCCATTTTTCTGCCGGCATCTTCAGTTCTGTATGGACCAAGACTCATCATACCTTCAAAATAATCACAAACAGGAACAACAAAATCCATGCCGGTTTCGCTTCCAGTAATAAGTCCATATTCTTTACTGGCAACTCCCAGCAGTTCGTATCTGGCATTTTTACTTTCTGTTCTTGTCATTGGATGTTCTGAAGAATAACATTCCCGTAAACTGGAAGCTGTAGTTGTATCAAAAAAACGGGTATTAAACGGAATTTTCGAAAGTTCTTCAGAGATTCGTTTTCTGGCATAAAATGGCGATTTCAAATCACACATAGAAACACAGTTTATAAAATTTCCGTTTTTATCTTCTACCGGCCATGCATTAGTCAAAGAACCATCTTTATTTAAATTAATATCCTGCGGAAAAGCTTCCTCACACCAGTCAGATGAAACATATTGCAGTTCTTTATAATTTTTAGGATCCATTACATCCTGATACATATCATATCTGCCGGTTAAAAATCCAAGTCCATTTATTTTCTCAACCTGAGCTGCTGACTGTTTATTACTCCATAGAACTTTATCAAATCCACTGTCGTGAATTTCCTTAACAAAATTATAAGGAGTATGATTATTCCATTCCCAATACCAGCACCAGATATTTACTGCACCAAAAAGTTTTTCAATATTTTCTGCTGATTTTTCGCCTCGTTCCTGCTTTTTTTCATCAAAAGTAACAACCAGACCTTTTTTCTTTGCATATTCTCTATAAACCTTTGCTATACCTACATGATTTCCTGAAGTAAGGAATTTCTGAGTTAGCTTTCTCTCATAGCCAAAATAACCTTTCTGGGAATGCCAGATTGTTTTTACGGAATTGTAATCTCCTTCCTGCAATTTAATTGAAGCATCATCGGGGGTTTCAATGATAGAAATAAAGCCACTGCCATCCTTCTGATTTGCGATTCCATAAAATGGCATACATATACCATGTCCCGAATAAGCCGGTAATTCGCCGGTGTAAATATCTTTTTCATTCCAGTCGAATCGGATTCCTTCATTCATTGGAATTACAAAATAATCATCTTCAGAAGAAATCATCCTTTGCGGAAAATAAACAACATCTGTCAGATTGACAGGCTTGTTATCTGAATTTTTTAAATTAAGACTGTAAGACAATTCATCTTCTTTAAGTTCTGCTCTGATATTTACTTTACATTTTCCGGAAGCATAAAAACCTTCAAGAATAATAGAATTGTCAATTACTTTTCCGCCGGTAATAAACATGCCGTTAAGCATATCTTCTGCCTGCTTATAATTTTTAGAGATTCGTTTATCAAACACATTAAAAGAAGCTTTTTCTGCATTACAGGTAACTTTCAGAATATCATTTTCCAGTTCCAGAGCATCCGTAAAATTTGAAGTTTTTACTTCATCAAAACGAACTTCTTTTACCTTTGAGTAAGTTTTTCCTTCTCCTACAAAACGAGGTTCAATGTATCTGACTCCTTCAGGAACTGTGATTAAAGAATAAATTACCTGATATCCATCCTGTGGAACTGCATAAGTAGGAGAGTAAATCCAGTTAATAACCTGTTTATTTTCATCTTGTAAAACAAAACTGCTGTTAAGCTTCCCGTACGCTAAGAAAACCTTACAGGCTAGTAAATAATATTGGTTTTTACTTTCTGGATTTACTTTTACCGGCTGTGTAAAATTCACACTGAAGTCCTGGTCTCCGGTGTATAGAATCTCATAAACAGGAGTATTATTTTCGGAAAGCAGTTTTCCGTTCATACACCCCTGATCTCTAGCCCATTTACTCCAGTTTTTCATATCATTCAAAGGAATGGAATTATATTCACCATTTATAATCTGACTTATATTTTCTTCTGTTCCCTGATCTGTAAAGGCTCTGATTTTATTTTTTGATTTTCCTGTAACAGTCATAGACAGTGAACAAAAAAATAGAAAAATCAATATATATCTTTTCATCTTGCGTATCATGTTTTTGCAAAGAATTCTTTTATGGTTGACGCCCTCCAAAAATTGCAGGTCGTTATACCTGTCTTCCATATTAACATGATATAATCATTTATACCAACTATCGATTCCTGATAATCTCCCTCTGCCTGATATTCTTGTTACTGGGGACGGTTCTCTCTGACATTTTTTGCCAATTATAAACTGGGGAAGGTATAGAGAAGAAAATTGAAAAATACCTTGATGGAATAGAATTGGTTGTTGTAGGTGGAGAATCTGACATAAATGCAAGACCACTTCACTACGATTGGGTATTGAATATTAGAAAACAATGTGTAAACAAAAACGTTAGTTTTGAATTCAGACAGTGTGGAACATACTTTGTGAAAGATGGTAAGGAATATAAAATTCAGACTAAGGATTTGATCAGACAGGCAAAATTAGCAAATATAGATTTTGTTGGCAATGAGTGAATAATTATCTTGTAAAGATAGTGGAGGCAACAGAAAATTTCAGTAAGCTGGTGTGTTTAACTGAGAGACGAATTTGAATTTGTGGAGGAGATACAATGATAGGGAAAACGGTAAAGGTTTTGGTTGATAGACCACTTGGTAGTTATCACCCAAAACATAGAGATATGTACTATCCTGTGAATTATGGATATATAGAAGGCATTATGGCACCAGATGGAGAAGAACAAGATGCATACATCTTGGGTGTAGATGAACCAGTTAAAGAGTTTACAGGAAAAATAATTGCAATTATTCATCGTTATGACGATGTTGAAGAAAAATGGGTGGTTGCACCAGAAGGAAAAACATTTACGCTTGAAGAAATTAGGGCGAAAGTAAACTTTACAGAACAGTATTTTAAATCTGAAATAATAATGTAAATTTGAATTTTACGGCGAGATTAATTATGAGAAAAATGGAAGAAAGGACAAACTGGTTGGCTTTTTTACAGTTAGGACTCCAGGAGATGATGATAAAAAAGTAGGATAATTTTGATAGTATCAAATACTACCAGTCAGAAAAGGAAACTATCATTCCGCCCTGCAAGTGTTTTTGCCAGCTGCTTTCTTCCTTCCCGTATTTGATAATCCTTGCAGCTTTTAAACAATGTTATCTTAAAGTAAAAGTATCTAAAATTATCCATTGTTTAAAATATGTGAATACTTTGAAAACTTACGGGAAGGAAGAAATCATACCACCAGCATGACTCTAAGGTCGGAATGATAATTACTTTGCCGACCTCAGAGTCATGCGAGCCAGCTCGCGATGCTGCGTGGTTGATTTCTTTATGATGGCAAGGGTTATCCCCTTGGTATGGCAGGACAAGATATTCCTGAAATTGCCAGAATCATTGCGGTTGCAGATGCTTATGATGCAATGACATCCAATAGAAGTTATAGAGAATTAATGCCCCAGGAGAAAGTCAAAGAAGAGATCAGGAAAGGGAAGGGAACACAGTTCGATCCTGTGTTTGCGGATATCATGCTTGCACTGATAGAAGCGGACAAAGGATATTGCATGCACGGATAAAAACTTGCTTAAAGTTTGTTATGTGTCTTTTGATATTGCCGTGATAACATACGAAGAGTTGCGGGTGAAATAAAAGTGAAAGAGGAATGATATGCTATGAGTAATTTGCTTGGATATAAAGATTTACCATTTGAGATATTGAATCAGATTAATAGTGTTATTGATATATGGAAAAGGCACTTAGGAGACAATTTGACAGGTGTATATTTACATGGCTCAATAGCATTAAATGCATTTAATCCTGATTCAGGAGATATTGACATACTAGTGGTTGTCAAGGACTCTATTGAAGTAGCGACGAAGCTTGAAATCGCCAAGGATATCATAAAAATTGATAGAAGTCCGTGTCCACTTGAGATGTCTGCAGTGAAACAAATTGATGCAAAAAATTGGAAAACACCAGGAAACTGTGTATTTCACTACAGTGATTTTTGGACTAAGAAATATCTTGAAAGGTTTAAAAATCCGAATCTGGAAGTGTATGTGGCAGACCATGAATTTTCTGATGCTGATGTAACCAGCTATATCAAGTTGCTTAAGCAATGTGGCATTGTGCTGTATGGAGAGGAAATACAGGAAGTATTTGCGGATGTTTCGGATGAAGATTTCTGGTCAGCAATCAGTGCTGATGTCGAGAATTATGACTTTCATGATTACGATGCCAGATACTTTGCAAGTAATATTTTGATATTGGGAAGAATTTTATCTTTCAAGAAAGAAAAAAGAATATTGTCAAAATATGAGGGCGGGATTTGGATGATCAAGAATGTTCCTGAGAACTTAAGATACATACCAGAACTTGCAATGAAAATATGGTATGAAGGTGAAGAACACATACTTCCTGATGATGCTCTAAAAAGATTACGTGATTATCTTGTAGAAGAGATAAAATCTTAGTTATAGAGAACTTCTTGTATATCCATTTTTTTATCGCTATAGGTTATTTATTATTGGATGGATACAGTTTATGGCTTAAAGTTAAGTACTTGAAAATGTCAGTCTTGCGGAGAGATTGAAAGCAACAGAAGATTTGAATTTTCTTACGAGGAGGTAATGTATGATTTCACAGGGTTCTATATATCTTATTGTTAGAGATTTTGATGAATCAGTACAATTTTATAAATTGTTGCTTGAACGAGATGTGACAGAACAAAATATGAATAGATTTGCTATATTTAATATTAACGGGCTGTGCTTATCTATTATGAACGGATATTTTGATTCAGAACATCCCGATAAAGTAACAACCAAAGGAAAAGTGTACAAGGAATATGATGATTGTGTTAGCATTGCCGAAATGCAAAATACAGGTAAGGTTGTTATTAACCTTTCTACAAATGACTTAAAAAAAGAATATGACAGGATATGTGCGTTGGGTATAGGTAGTAAGCAGACAGAAATCAGATACATTAATGCACGAAATCCATATTACTATTTTTCAATGAAGGATCCAGATGACAACACAATAGAAATCACTGGTCCATATGATGAAACAGGCGATGAATTGAAATGAGATTAATTGTTGAACAGGCAATTTATGAAATTA
>CAMGTC010000199.1 GCA_946061765.1 uncultured Treponema sp. | reverse complement strand
TATTAAATTTGGATTTTTCCGAAAAATCTTACAGGCAGACAGTTGTACGCCAGACAGATTCAAAAGAAACTCAAAAAAAAGCCGCTGCTAAGGCCAGTGAAATGCAGGAAAGCTTGCAGTATGCCAATCTTCTAAATGTTCAGTCAACGCCAGCTTTTTATCTTCTGACATATCAGGAATATTTTGTTGCAGAATTTGATACTACTTATGTTCCTGCAAATACTACTCAGTTTACCGAGTTGCTTTATTCCCACCAGGAAGAAAAAAATAAAGTAAAAGAGCTTGCTTCTAAAGTTGTAAGTTTAAATCCTTCTCAAATGTTAAAGGCAATAGATGAACTTTATGAATACACAGATTATAATTATCGTGTTTTCCTTGCTGATTTAATTGAACTTTACATAAAAATTGACGCAAACAATTCAACAGGTCTTCTTGGAAAATATGTATATGCTGATGGAGAAAATACTGCCTTAAATTACCTTGCAGAGCATGATTATAATGCAACAGTGCAGACTTACGTAAATCTGGCAAACGATAAAAGACTAACCCCAGAATATAAACAAAAAGCCTGGTTTATGGCTGCAAATGTTTTAATTTCAACAGGAAATACAGATTTATCTCAGGTCCTTCAATATTTGAACTACGCTTATGAAGCAGACCCTGAAGGTGAATTAACTCCTGCTGTTAAGGCAATTATAGATTCAATACAACTAGTAAATTCAGAAAAACAGGATTTTGATTAATGGACGGCCACCCCTCGTATTTTTTAATAATCGTTTTAGTAATATTAATCACACTTTCTATGTTATTTTCAATTTCCGAAAGTTCAATTTTGGGAATGAATAAATTAAAGCTTAGAATTCTCAGAAAGAAAAAGGATAAAAAAGCCATCAGAATTTCTAAGCTGCTTGAACATAAAGAAAAGCTTATAAACACACTTTTGGTTTCAAATGACCTTGTGAATATTTTTGTCTCTTCGTTAATTACCTCTGTAGCCCTTTCAATTTTTGGAGAAGCTGGGGTGGGCTATGCAACAATTACAGCTACAATTCTCTTACTTCTTTTTGGAGAAATAACTCCAAAGACAATTTCTACAAGATGTCCCGATAAAATTGCTTATGCTTTGAGTGGATTTGTAAAAGTTGTTTATTATATAATGCAGCCTATTGTTTTTGTTGTTACTCATATTTCAAGATTTTTTCTTAGATTAATTGGAATCAAAACAAAAAATAAAAAGCCATCATATACAGAAGAAGATATTATGACCTTCTTTGATTTAAGTTCTGAATCAGGATTAATTGAAGAAGACGAAAACCGAATGCTTAATAAAGTCTTTAAATTTACAGACTTGGAAGCCCAGGATATTATGGTTCCCCGCACAAAAATTCGTGCCTTAGCAGAAGATGTTACTTACCGCCAGGTTGTAGAACTTTCTCAGCGTTTAGGTTTTACCCGTTTTCCAGTTTACAGAAAATCAATTGATGACATAATTGGCATTCTTTATTTAAAAGATTTACTTCAATACAAAGATCATCCTCAGGATTTTGATATAAAAAGGATTGTAAGACCTCCTCTTTTTATTATTGGTACAAAAAAGATTTCATCAGTTCAAAATATGTTATTCGAAAATCATCAGTCAATGGCAATTATTGTTGATGAATATTCTGGAACAGATGGCCTTATAACCGAAAAAGATATTTCCCGCCAGATTTTTGCATTGCCGGGCGATAAAAGTTTACGTGGAAAAGTTTTTGAGTATAACTCAATAGAAGATAAAAATGATTTTGAAATTAATGGATTGGTCTTATTAAGTGTTTTAAAGAAAGATTTGCATATTGATTTGGATTCAAAAATAAACGAAACGATTGGCGGCTGGTTTACAGAGCAGATTAATAGAATGCCTCAGACAGGAGATAAAATTACATTCCAGGGCTGGACTTTTACCGTACAGAAAATTCAATCTAACAGAATAGAAAGAATAAAACTTCAAAAAGTAGTATCTGAAGAAGATTTAAAAAATATGGAGGAAAAATAATGCAGAATTTACCAACAATTATCCTTCTTGCACTTCTGATTGTTTGTATTGGATTTTTTACTTCCTCAGAAACAGCATTTCTTTCCCTTTCAAAATTGAAAATTCGCACTATGGTTCAAAATCGTAAGCGAAATGCAAAATTAATTTTTAATCTAAAAAATAAAATAGACCAGTTATTAACAACGGTTTTAATTGGAACAAATCTTTTGAATTCACTGGCTTCGGCTTTAGCTACTGCTTTTGCGGTTAGATTATTAAATGGCAGCAGTTATGTTAATCTTACACCTTTTATTACAGCCTTTTTTATCACAACCTTTGGCCAGATAATTCCAAAAACGGTAGCTTCAATTCATCCTGATATTGTTGCCCAGTACACTTCCATATTTTTAAGAATTCTGGAAATTCTATTCTTCCCTATAGTCTGGATTTTTACTCAAATTTCTCACCTTGTAGTAATGTTTGTTGAAAAAATTGTAAAAAATGATTCAACAATAATCAGCGAAGAAGAATTACAAACTTTAATTTCTGTAGGCGAGACAGAAGGAACCTTGGAAAAGTCCGAAAGTAAGATGCTTAATCGTCTTATAAAATTCAACGACCTTACAGTAAATGATATTATGAAACACCGTTCATTTGTAAAAATGGTGAATATAAATCTTTCTTACCAGGAATTAATAAAAGAGTTTTTAGATAGTCGTTATTCAACTCTGGCAGTTTATAAAGACAGTAAAGAAAATGTTGTTGGTGTTGTTCATTATCAGGATGTAATTTATTCAGATGAAAATGCAGATTTGGGCTTTGGCTATGTAGAAAAAATTATGACCGATGTTATTTATGTGCCGGGAACTTTTACTGTACTTGAAATTTTAAACAGACTTAGAGCAGAAGAGTATAAATTTGCCGTAGTGTTAAATGAGCAGGGCGAAACTGCTGGAATTATCACAATGGAAGATATTATTCGTGTAGTTTTTGATCGTATGACTAACGAAAATATTTACGAAGATATTCCGCCGGAAGATAAAATACAACTGGTTTCCTTAAATACATTTCTGGTTCCCGGAGATTTACGTCTGGATGATATAAATGAAATTTTGAATATGAACCTGGAAAGTGAATCTTTTATGACAATTGGAGGCTGGCTTTTGGAACAATTTGGATTTTTACCTTCAATTGGTGAAGTTTTTATAAAAGACCATACTATTTTTATTGTAGAAGATATAGTTCAAAGAAGAATTACTTCAATCAGAATTAAAACAAAGGCTTAAATTAGAAGTTTAAACTGGCATTTATTTGGGCGTAATATAAAAGTCTTTTAGTCCCTCCAAGTGTACTTAACTTATTCCAGTTTCTTCCTTCTGTTTTTGTAAACCAGGTATTTCCGTATGAGTTTGGAAGATATTGAATATAAAACTTTCCGCCAATTCCAAAATTTTTTGTAAAAAAGAATTGACCGCTTAGACTTGATTCAAAATAAAGGCATGAATAAATTTTATCATTAAATAATTCATCTTTCTTGATATGTGTATCAAAAGCTTCGATATTGGTCTTTGGTCCTATAGCAAAAGAAAGAAGTCCATAATATTTATCAACTTTACCAAAAAGTCCACTTAAAGCAAATAAAAGATTTTCAGTCTTCTGTTTATAATTAATTACATCTCCTTCAAAATATTTTACTTCCCAGTTTTCAGATTCGTAAGTTCTATAACCATCTGAGCCTGTAAATGCAAAATATTCTTCATTCATAAAAATGCCAGGAGAAAGAATAAAGTATTTTCCAATAAATATATTTCCACTCAGACCTGCTCTGATTTTTGAAAATTTATCAATAGTATTTGTGTGGCAGGAATAATGGGTAAGTTTATCTGGAGCCAATGTATCTGCCCAGTCGTAATCTTGCATATTTCCAGAAACGCAGGCAATACCCTGAATAAGGTTAAATTCAAAGTTTAAATATTTACTGGAAGTTATTTTTATATCGGCGCCCCAGTAAGGTATATTTTTTACATCCCAGTCAAGGCGGCTAAGGTAAAGACTTTCGTCTCCAATTTTTTTGTAAACAGCTTCTTCTATACTGCCATTTATAATTCCAAAAAGAGGCTGAATGTTAAAAGAAATCTGTTTAATATTGCTTGCAAATAAACTGAAAAAAAATAAAAAAAATATTGAAATAAAAAAATTTCTTTTAAACATAGACTTTTTATTCTTTTAATGGGTCAACATCAAAAATCTTTGCAATTTGTTTTCTGCTTGCTTCCATATCTTTAGGGTAGGGCGCAGTAAAAATCATTTTTTCGCCAGATTTAGGATGAGAAATTTCTATTTTGTAAGCATGTAATGCAAGTCTAGAAAGAAGAGGTCTTTCTTCATCTTCATCACCATTCCACTTTTTCTTAATTTCACTAAGACGAAGAGGTTTTTGATTACCACTGTAAAGAGGATCGCAAACAATAGACAAGCCGTTAGCAGCAAGATGAACTCTGATTTGATGTGTTCTTCCAGTTTTAGGTTTTGCTTCTATCCATGAATAAGGACCACAAGAACCAAAATTATGAAAATCAGTTATACTTGGTTTTCCAAATTTTTTATCTACTACTGTTCGGTGACGGTTATCTCCATCTGGTTTCAACTTTAAATCAACATGTAAATCTTCCCACAAAGGATGACCATAAACTAAAGCATGATAAGTTTTATTTACCTGACGATTTTCAAATTGCATAGAAAGATTTCTTTGAGCTTGCAGATTTCTGGCGTAAATTATAATTCCACTGGTATCTTTATCAATTCTATGAACAGCATAAAGTTTTCCAAATTCTTCTTGAGCAAGTAAATCCAAACGAGGAGCATCTGGATTATATCTGTCGGCAGCAATTAAAATTCCGCTTCTTTTATTTAAAACAATAATGTCTTCATCAGAATATATGGTTGAATAATCAAAATTTTTATTTGCCATAAAAATAATATATCAGAAATCTTATATTAAAAAAAGAGATGTGCAGGGCAAACGATTATAAACGCTTTTGTGTAATGTTGGTGCGAAGGAGAGGGGCGTAGTTCAAAAAGTCTCTTTTTGTGGCTGCTGCGAAGCGGCAGTTCAATAGTTTCTATACCACAAAAAGCGTGTAGCGCATTATTGCGCGGTTTTGAATCACGCAACCGTGACTGGGAGCCAAAAAATCGGATATTTGTTTATAATGCGTTTGCCCTGAAGAGATGTAGATTTTTAATTAAAAATAATTACTTTTAAGCTAGAAATCTTTTTTATTTACCTAAGTTTTTTATTAAATCGAATTAAATAACTGAATCTTTTTGTCTAACAAGTTATTTTTTTCTTGACATCTAAAATTGGAGTGTTATTATTATTGTTAAAGGAGCTTACGTAAAGATCGTTGATCTGTAGGTTTCTATAAAAAAAAAGGAGGATTTTTTCAAATGAAAAAAATCGTAGGAATTATGGGAGCAGCTTTG
>CAMGTC010000198.1 GCA_946061765.1 uncultured Treponema sp. | reverse complement strand
CTTCCGATCTACCCAACTTCCGGGTGATTTTTTTACAAAGGAATTAAAATGAAAAAATTAAATCTTATACTTTTATCTTTATTGATTTCTGGACTTTTTATTTCTTGTGCAAGTAATTCAGAAATTCCAACAAATTTGACATCTGCCCAGTTGATTCAAAAAGCTCAAAATGCATACGACAAAGCAGCTTACAAAGAATCAATTAATTATTATCAGACAACGATTAATCGTTATGGAACTGATTTATCAATCTATGTTGAAGCAACTTACGAAATTGGTCACATTTATCTTAGAACTAAAAAATACGAAAAAGCCTATCAATATTTTTCTGAATTAAAAGATATTTACAGCACAGCCTCTTTTGGAAGTCTTCCTACAGCCTACAATAAACTGGCAGATATTGGTATTTCTCAGATTCCAGAAAAAAAATACGCTGCAATCATAAAAAACACCAGCGAAAATACCACTTCCGATCAGGATTCTGAACAATAGTTTAATCTGAAGGCAGCAAAATAGTACGAATCTTTACCCCTTTTAATTTAGCCAGATTTGTAACATATTCTTTTGAATATTTTCCACTTCCTCTTGGGCTAGGGTGAGGTTCGGCATCGCCTATTAAAATTACTTCTTTATTTGCATCTGCTCTCCACTTATAGAACATGGTTGCAGAATACATTGCTTCATACACAGCTTCAGGTATATCCCCACCCTCTTTTCCATAAATTTTTACAGAAGCAAGATTTTTACTTATCGAAGAAAGATTATTTGTAAATCCAAATACTTTAACTGGCAAATCCATATATTTATATGTATCACCATAATCTCTGTAAAGAAGCAAACCTACTCTGGCCTTTGGATTTTTTCCCAAAAGTTCTTCCAAAAGTCCCTCTAATTCATTATTTAATTTTTCAATATCATTTTTCATGGAACCTGTAGCATCAATACAGAAAACAAGGTCTAGATTTTCCAGACTGTCAAAAGTTTTCATTACATTTTTAATATCGTCAATAATTGATTCAGGTCCTTTAGAGTAAATTAAATCTTTATCAATTTCTTTAAACTTTGCGCTTGCAACAGGATTATAATTGTCGGTTAGAATTGTAAGTTCTTCTTCAACAGGAGGATTTTCATCTTCAACAGGAAGGTCTTCTAAAGGTGGAAGTTCTTTTTTAACAACCGGCTTTTTTTCAATTTGTTTTGCTCTTCTTTTTACAACAAAATCAAACATAAAAGGACAATCAAAATAATCTCCTGAATAATCTGCATAAGGTTTTTCAAAAGTTCTGATATTTATAAAAGTTCCTTTTCCAATTTCAACCTGGCCACTTCTAGACCATTCATACCCATAAATCAAAGTTTGCGGAATATATATATGAAAAGCCTGGATTTTTTCTCCAAAAACATCAGTTTCTTCTGCTGTGGAATCAACCAGACTGTACTTAGCTCCTTCAGAAACTAAAGGCTTACCATCCAGATATCTGATTTCATCTCCGTTTACAAGATTATATTCTTTTGCTCTATAGGCATAAGAGTCGTTTTTTCCTAGTGGATCTTTAGTTGTTTCTGTTAATAAAACCGAATTGATTTTATCTGTTTTTTTAATCCACAGATGATAACCGCCACCGCCAAATTCATTACCTTTTTCTGGGATTAATTTGATATCATTTGCAGTTACCCTCAGCTCTTTTTGCTTTTCTGTATAAACAGCTTTTTGACTTCCAGATTCTTCATTTTGAGCAAAAACAAAAGAAAACTGTAAAAATAACAATAAAAATATATAAAACTTTCTATGGGTATATTCTCTCATATTTTAATTATCGGTGGAAAAAATGAATTTTTTGATTTATAATTAAATTAAAGATATTAAGAATGATTAAAGTTTAAGTAAGAAGATGTCAGAAACTATAGAATTCGAAAAGGTAGATATCAACAGTTTTTTTGATAAAGACGAAAAAGAAGATATTTACGAAAAAGCAGCAATATTTACCCCCCGACAGAATGGCTTGATTAATGAGCTTATGCCCGTAATTGAAAAAAATGATAAAGAAAGAGCAGAAATTTTTTATAATCGTATTGCAGACCTTGAAGGAATGGCCCAGTCAATTGCAAAATTCCCTTCACTTTTGGAACGTCATGAATTAACAGGCGGAACCAGAACTCCAACAACTTTAATTGATTCTTTGATTAAGCATCAGGTAGAAGGAGATAAGACTTTACAGCTTCCATCAAAAGCAATTTTAGGAAAAGCTCTTTTAGTTGCAAAGGCTCATACCCTATCTTCTTTTTCAAAATATGCAAAACACCTGGGCCAGGATTTTGAATCTATTTCCAGAAAATTTGAAAATGAAACAATTCTTTCTATGTTTTCTCTTTTGGTAGAAGATGTTTATATGAACCTTATCTGCGACAACAGCCAGCCTATGGAATTCCGCAGACAATGGGCAATGTCACTATTACTTTTATGGGAACACTGGAATGATCAGACAATTGAGACTGTAGCCCCAGTTCTTCAGGCAGTTTGGACAGCAAGAAGAAGACTGGCCCCTGCCTTTGGAACTATGATGGGTACTTCCGAATTACTTATGATTTCTATGCAGATGGATGACCAGTGGATTTCATTTATCAAAAGAAAGATGGGAGACAACGGGGTTGCACAGGCAATGGAGGAATTTCTTTTTGGAATTTCTTTTGAACAAATAGCCCTTTTAAGAAGAAATCTAAAAGAACAGGGAATTTCTGCAATTGGACGTGATGAAGTTTCAAAATTCCTTGGCGAACACGTAAAGGCCGATGCAGGATTAGATTATCGAGACTTTTACACAATGTATACAATACGAAGAGACAATGCCCGCTCTAGAGCAAGATGGCACCAGGAAGGTCCTAAAAAAACTCTAGAAGATTATTTTATTCAGTTTGTAACAGAGCAAAACCAGGAGAAACAAAATAATGACACCTTCGCAAAATAATTCAACAAATCCAGAAAAAAAGAACAAAGTTCCATATCATTTTGGAGAAAAAATCAGAAAGGTCCGTGAAGAAAAAGGATATACATTAAAGGTTGTAGCTCAAAAAGCCGGGGTAAGCGAATCTTTGGTTTCACAAATAGAAAGAAATCATGTTAGCCCAGCAATTGATACTTTACTCTCCCTTGCTGATGTTCTTGATATAAATCTTGAATTTTTATTTGAAGAATATAGAAAATCCAGACCAGTTAATATTATAAGAGCCCATGAAAGACCAACAATTGACGAAGACGGTATTGTTTACGAAGAATTGGCAGCTCCACAGAATAACACAGATAAAAATAATTCTATGGAAAGTTACATTCTTAAAATCCCGGTAGGAACTCATACTCATCACGGTTCTTATGGTCATATTGGCCGTGAAAATGGACTTGTAATCAAAGGAAAAATCAAACTAACTTACGATAATTCAGAATACATTCTTGAAGAAGGAGACAGCGTTTCTTTTTCGGCTGGAGTTCCACACTTTTTGGAAAATGCAGGAAACACCGATGTTGAAGCCTTGTGGATTGTAACACCTTCCCAGAGATTTGCAACTAAACACCAATAAGTTTTATGTCAGGAAAATTTTTCTATTTTTTTTCTTCATTATTTCTTATAACTCTAATTTCCTGCCAGACTACAAACTGGTCGGAAATAGATTTTACACAAGACAGCATTCCTCCAATTAAATTACATAAGGCAAAAGCTTATATTAGTAAGATTGATTTAGATTCTGTTGCCTTAGTTTTGGGAATAAACACAGAAGATTTTTATTCGGTTGCAGATTTTGCAAAAGAAAACAATCTTGATTATGCCATCAACACTACACCCTACTATTATGACCAAAATAATCAGTGTCAGCTTCTGGGAATAACAAAATTTAATGAAGAGACCTTATTTTGTGCAAATGAAAAATATTCCGCTCTGGCCTTTTATTTTAACGAAGAAAACCAACTGAGGGCAAAAATTATAAAAAATCAAAGTCAGGAAGAAATTCAAAAATATCCAGCTGTTATTGGAGCCTATTTTACAATTTTGCAGGATAATCAGATTCAGGAATTTAAAAAATACAAAAGATCCCGCACCGCTTGTGGTTTAAGTTCAGACGGAAGATACCTTTATCTTCTTTGTGTAACTTCAAATCTTATAAGTGATCTTTCTGGTATGACTTATCAAGAATGTGCCGAATTACTGAAAGAATTAAATTGCAGCGATGCTTTGGAATTCGACGGAGGACATTCAAGTGCCATGTATTCTCCTGAATTTGGATATATTTGTGCAAAATCAACAAAAAACATTCCCGCTTCTATAGGTTTTTACAGAAAGGCCCATTAATTTTATGTTTATTTTTCCAAAATTATTGAATTTGTTATCTTAGTTTCGTATAATTATGTAATTTAATAGGGCAATTCTTGTATATTTATACATTTTCATGGGGGCAAAGATGTCTACAGAAAAAGAAAAACTGGCAATTCTCAAGAAACTTGAAAAACTCGCCATACACAACGATCCAATCAATCCAGATTTATATGTTAAATATGATGTTAAAAGAGGTTTAAGAAACGCAAACGGCACTGGTGTTCTTGTAGGTCTTACAAGAATTGGTGATGTAGTTGGTTATGAAATTAAAAACGGACAGAAAATTGCAGTTCCAGGACGTCTGATTTACCGTGGCTATAATGTTGAAGATTTAATTCACGATGCAGAAAAAAATAAACAATTTGGTTTTGAACAGATTGCCTATCTTCTGGTTTTTGGAGAACTTCCAAATCAGGAGCAGTTAACAAAATTTTCAAATTATCTTGGTGAATGCCGTGTACTTCCTCCAAACTTTACCGAAGACATGATTATGAAAGCACCTTCAAACGATATTATGAACAAGATGGCCCGTGGGGTTCTTGCATCTTATTCTTATGATGACAATCCAGAAGACCGCTCTGTTGCAAATATTGTTCGCCAGTGTTTACAGTTAATTGCTCGTTTTTCTACAATTGCAGCTTACGGTTATCAGGCAAAAAGAAGATATTATGATGATAAATCAATGTACGTTCACAATCCAAAGCCTGAACTTTCAACTGCTGAAAACTTCTTAAGACTTATAAGATCAGATAAGCAGTATACAAGACTTGAAGCAGAAACTTTGGATTTGGCTTTAATTATTCACGCAGAACATGGTGGAGGTAACAACTCCTCACTCACAGTTCACGTAGTTTCTTCTGCTGATACAGATACATATTCGGCAATTGCAGCAGCTATTGGCTCATTAAAGGGGCGCCGTCACGGTGGAGCCAATATCAAAGTAATTGAAATGATGGATGATATCAAAGAAAATGTAAAAGACTGGAGCAGCGAAAAAGAAGTTTCAGACTACATTAGAAAAATTGCTCAAAAAGAAGCTTTTGATCATACAGGACTTGTTTATGGTATGGGTCATGCAGTTTATACAATCAGTGATCCTCGTGAAGTTTTACTTAAACAAAAAGCAAAAGAATTGGCAAAAGAAAAAGGATTTATGGATGAATTCAATCTTTACGATACAATCGAAAGAGTAACTCCAAAAATTATTCAGGAAGTTCATCATTCAGATAAACCAA
>CAMGTC010000197.1 GCA_946061765.1 uncultured Treponema sp. | reverse complement strand
AAAAGAAGAAGCAGATGCAAAAACTGTAAAATTACTCGAAGAAGTAGGACTTCCAGATCCAAAAGGAAGATTAAAAGCATATCCACACCAGTTTAGCGGTGGACAACTTCAAAGAATTGGAATTGCCCTTGCTCTAGCTCAAAATTGTCAGCTTTTAATTGCAGATGAACCAACAACTGCTCTGGATGTAACAATACAGGCCCAGATTGTTTCTTTGCTTTTGAGATTAAAAGAAGAAAGAGGACTTTCAATAATTTTTATCAGTCATAATATAAATCTTGTTGCTCAAATTTCTGACAGAATTGCAGTTATGTATGGTGGAAAAGTTATGGAAGAAGGTCCGGCCCAGCAGATTATTAAAAATCCAAAACATCCATATACTCAGGCTCTTGTTCATTCCCTTCCAGAGTTTGGAAGCCATTATACAAAATCTAAAATGATTTCAATTCCGGGAAGAGTTTCGGATCCTGTAAATCCACTGGATGGTTGTCCATTTGCACCACGTTGTAAATATGCAAAAGATGAATGTAAAGAAAAAGATAATATATGTTGGAAAACAAGATAATCTGGCATGAAAAGGATTTTATTTATGGAAAATAATGTAAAGAATATAATCGAAGTAAAAAATCTTTCTAAACAGTTTAATCTGGAAGCAGGCTTTTTTGCTAAAAATAAAAATAAGGTATATGCCGTTAATAATCTTTCTTTTGCAATTGCCAAAGGTACTACTTATGGAATAGTAGGAGAATCTGGCTGTGGAAAAACTACAACCGCCCGAATGATTATCCAGATGTACAAGCAGACAGAAGGAAGCATAATCTACACAGATCAGAATGGACAGGCCCATAAACTTGAAGAGATGAATAAAAAAGAACTCAGGGATTACAGAGAAAAAGTAAAATACATTTTTCAAGATCCTGCACGTTCATTAAATCCTAGAATGACAGTTTTTGATGTAATGACAGCCGGCCTAAGATATTCTTCACTCTGGCAGGGTAAAGAAAAGGCAAGACAGCTGGCAGAAAAAATAATTGTTGAAGTTGGTCTAGCTCCAGAAGATTTAAATAGAAGACCTGCGGGCTTTTCTGGCGGACAAAGACAGAGAATATCCATTGCCCGTGGATTAATTATGAATCCTCAGCTGCTTATTTGTGATGAAGTAGTTTCTGCACTGGATGTTAGTATTCAAGGTCAGATAATCAATCTTTTGCAGGAATTAAAAGAAAAACACAATTTAAGTTATATTTTTATTACTCATGATTTAAAAGTTGCCTGTTATTTTTGCGATAAAATTGGTGTAATGTACCGTGGAGTTTTAGTAGAAGAAGCTGATGCCGAAAGCTTGTACAAAGAAGCAAAACATCCCTACAGCCAGTTACTTTTTGAAGGTGCAAAAGGCCAGCTTACAAATTCTAATACCGAAGTAAAAACCACTCTGCAGGCAGAACATTCCTGTCCCTTTGCTTATCGTTGCCCAAAAGCTTCAGAAGAATGTCACAATTCACTTCCGGAATTTAAAAATCTTTCAGAAAATCATAGAGTTCGCTGCTGGAAAGTATAAAAAAGGGGGTGAACTATCCCCCTGTAAATTACATTCTGCAAATCTTATTCAAACTTGAACCACTTAAAATCAAAATTACAGCCAGGAAGGAAGACAAAACTTAATTTTACCTGACCTCCAATTTCTGGAATTTCAAAGGTCTTTTCTTCGTAATCATCAGTGTGTGAAAATTCAATCACATCAGTTCTTACATCCCCATTAGAAGCAAAGAATTTAAGGTTTATAGTGTTGTTTTCTGTATTTGACTTTCCGCAGATTGTGATTTTCTTTGCTTTTTTATCAGCAAAATTCATGTTTGAAAAATCTAAGTTTACATTATTTCCAATTCCTTCAACTGCAGAAGAAGTTTTTGTAAATGAATCTCCTACGACATCATCAGCATCTAAAGCTCGAACTTTTGAAAAAGCTTTTAAAGTTTTGTCAAAATAGAAACCGTGTAAAACTAATTCATAAGGAATAACAATCGAAATTGTGTGAACTCCATATAAACGTCTGCTTAAAGTAAAAATATTTTCAGAGAAAGTGTTGTAAATAGAAGGGTGTTTATAAGTAAATTTTCCAAGACATTCAGAACCTTCTCTTGGATTTGCTCCACCGTCCCTTGTTGTTCCGTCTCCAGGCATTCCATCCCAAACTTCTACCGGTAATTCTGTGTCAAAACTGAAGATTGGAATATGTATAGAATCAGAACCATCTGGACCAAAATCAACTTTATCAAAAGAAATCCAGGTAGCGCCCATTCCACGGTTTGAAATTCCACTTTCCAAACTTACAACTGGTTTGTCCTTTGTTCTATCCCAATTGTTCATACGGCAGGCTTCAATCAACTTATAAGGATTCAATTTAGGATTTCCAACCCCTTCAATTGTAAATGGTAAATCGCTTATAACTTCATCCAGTTTGCTTCCGTTTTGAGCCGTACAACGAAGAATACACTGTCCATCTGAAATGGCACGGATTGTAGAGTTTTCAACTCCGCTTCCGCCCCCTTTTTTATCAAGAACTTCGATATTATCAGATGATACACATTCTTTTAGAACAGGATTCCAGATAATTTCTTTGTTGCTGGCATTTTCTGGAAGAACTTTAGCACTTACACAGATTTCTTTATTTTCTTTGTTAAGTTTTGTACTTCCATTTGCAGTGATTTCAATTTTTCGGCTTGGAATAAAATCCATTACAGCTTTGACAGAAAGGTAAGGAGCAGCTTCAACCCATTCTTTTCCATTCCATTTGATTGAAACTGTAGGAAGATCCTTACTTGCTGCTGTTACAACAAAGTTAGAAGAGATTTTTTTAGCCCTGATGATTGCAAGAAGACGGTTTGAAAAAAGTTTACGACTGTGAGATTTTCCGTTATCGCTTTTGTATTCTTCATAATCAGTAGAATCTCCGTTGTCTAAACCTACAAGTTCTGCATCTCCAGCTACATTTACAGTGATGTAGTTTCTTGCGTTTTCTACTAAAGTTCCATCTTTATCGGCAGTCATTAAATCTATAAAGAAAAGATTCCCATAATCTTCTTTTTCTGCTTCCATAATGATTTTTGCAGGGTCGCCAAAAGATTTTTTTATGTCACAGGCAATTTCTTTTCCATCTTTATCATAAGCAAGGGCTTTTATTTCTCCCTTGTGATATTCAAGCTGCCACTGGCCAAAAGGATTTTCTCCGTTAATGTGATTAATTTCCTGGCGTCCTAAAGATTTTCCGTTAAAGAAAAGTTCAACAGAATCACAATTTGAATAGGCTTTTACATCAATAATCTGACCTTCGTTCCAATCCCAGTAAGGTAGAAGATGAACAAAAGGTGCAGCCTTTTTTCCAGCCCATTCAGATTTGTAGAGATAGAAAGTATCTTTTGGAAAACCTGCTGTATCAATCTGACCAAAATAAGAATTTTTTGAGTGATAAGGAGTTGGTTCTCCAATGTAATCCCAACCAGTCCAGATGTACTGACCGGCAGAGAAAGGACAATCACGGTCGTTTGCAATTACAGTTTGAGTATTTTTACACCCCCAGGTAGTTGTACAGTTACCCAAAGTTGAACATTGACCATCACTAAAAGTTACAAGTTTTAAACTGTCTGGAAAGTGATAAATTCCACGGCTTTGAACTGTAGAAGAAGTTTCTGAACCATAAATTTTCCAGTCAGGATATTTTTTATGGTGTTCATCGTAGAGACGTTCCAGATAATTGTAACCAACAAGATCAATTTCTTCTGCACAATGCTGGGCACCTTCGGTCATCATATAATTTGAAGCAATCGTAATAGGTGCTGCTTTTTTTGGATCGTATTTTTC
Source organism: uncultured Treponema sp. (assembly GCA_946061765.1). Lineage (GTDB taxonomy): Bacteria > Spirochaetota > Spirochaetia > Treponematales > Treponemataceae > Treponema_D. The sequence goes on along the minus strand of CAMGTC010000197.1, from coordinate 1,743 downwards.
TACAAAAGAATAAAGTTTCTTTGTGATTTCATATCCGTTACCCATGTGAGTATCGTAAATTTCATTTCCAATAGACCACATAATTAAAGAAGGATGATTTCTATCTTTGCGAACCCATGAAGCAATGTCACGCTGGCACCAGTCATTAAAATAATTTCCGTAGTCAAATTCAGTCTTAGGCTTTTCCCACATATCAAAAGCTTCGTCGTCAACTAAAATACCCATTTCGTCAGCTAAATCCATCCATGCAGAAGGAGGAGGATTGTGTGAACATCGAACAGAATTTACACCCATTTCTTTTAATTTTGTGAACTGTCGGCGAAGTGCATTTACATCAAAGGCAGAACCTAAGGCTCCCTGGTCATGGTGATGGCAGGCTCCGTAAATTTTTACATGACGGCCATTAAGGAAAAATCCCTTGTCGCAAGTAAATTCAAAGGTTCTAAAACCACAATGCTGACTAATAGAATCAATAACAGTGCCATTTGAATCTAAAAGATCAGTTTGAGCAATGTAAAAATATGGATCATCAATATCCCAGATTTTTGGATTAGAAATCAACAGAGTTTCGCTGCTTCTGGAAATAGGATTTTCAGCAAAAGAAGGAATGTTTTTACGAAGGTCATCCGATTCTTCTTTGGAAAGTGGAAGAGGGGAAAGTGGAACTTTTGACGAGGCAAAAACCTTTCCTTCTTTATCTAAGATTTTTGTCGAGACAGAGATTCCTTCTGTTTTTCCAACAACTTCGGCAGAAATAAAAAGATTCCAGTCAGAAGTATTGTCTATTTTTTTTGGAACAAGATAAACGCCGTCGCTTGCAAGGTAAGTTTTAGGAGTGTTGATGTAAGTTACATCTCTAAAAATACCGGCTCCAGAATACCAGCGGGTATTACAGTGTTGATAAACAACAATTACAAGAATTTCATTTTGTCCAGCTTGTACTAAATTGGAAATATCAAATTCAAAAGTAGAGTAGCCGTATTTCCATTCCCCAGCTTTTTTTCCATTTACGAATACACTGGAATTCATGTATACGCCTTCGAAACGGATGGCATTGTGGCGCTTTATAACTTCTTCTTCAGAAAGTTCAAAACTCTTTTTGTAAAAACCAATGCTGTTTTTGTATAAATCTTTTACATGCCAAATCATCCAGTCGTGAGGTAAATCTATAGAAGAGTAGTTTTGCTGATTTGCAGCCTTAAAATAATCATCCGGATTAAAAAGAATTGCTTTGCCTTCTTTGTCGTGGATGGAATTATATTCAATTGCTAGTTCGGCGAATTGCCACTTAAGATTAAATAAACTTTTCATAAGTTAATTATATAAGATATATCTAAAACTTTTAATCATTTTTTTTGAATTAATACTTAAAAAATTGAAGGGAGGAAATAAAAAAAGCCCTTGGAAGAGCCCAGATAATCCTAAGCACCACGACCATCTAAATACCGTTGCTGGATTCCTCCTCTGGCGGGGTTTTCTAGCGGTCATGTGAAAGGCATCTGGACTCATCCAAAGGCTCTTGCTATTTAAAATAACTAAGTACGGCACTTTTGTCAATTAGGGGGATTTCCTCTTGCAGGGCAAACGCATTATAAACAAAAATCCGATTTTTTGGCTCCCAGTCACGGTTGCGTGATTCAAAACCGCGCAATAATGCGCTACACGCTTTTTGTGGTATAGAAACTATAGAACTGCCGCTTCGCAGCAGCCACAAAAAGAGTGTTTTTGAACCACGCACCGCTC
>CAMGTC010000196.1 GCA_946061765.1 uncultured Treponema sp. | reverse complement strand
CCGAATATATTATGAAAGCAATAGAAAATACTCGTCCTCTCTCAGAAATAATGGGAGATGCTTTAAAAGACCTTTCAAAAAAATACGAGAAATTAAACTTCAAGAATGCTTCAAAATAAGGAGATATGAACATGGAAAAAGAAGAAATAACAACTTTAATGGTTGATGATGATTATGCCCCTGTGATAACAGAGGAAGAGGCTTGTGAATTAAAACCAATTTTGAATGGCTTTGTGGAAGCATATGTTCAAAACTCAAAGAAGGCTATTAAAGAATGGCTTCCTCAAAAAATAAAAGAATCACTCCCAGAAGCATCTGATGAGCAGGTTGATGAAATTATAGATGATATCGAAGTTTCTATAAAAGCAAATGAAGATGCAAAGAATGCACTTATAGAAGCTAAAAAATCCGGTAGAACTCGTGATAGTTGGCTTTCTGAACAGATTGAAAAATCAACTTCTGGAATGAGTCAAGAACAGGCTATAAAATATTTAACTGGACTTGACGAGGCTCTAGCCAATTCTAATAAAGCATTTTTAAATACAGTTACTACAAATGCTGGTTCAATAAATCAAAATCCACACTTAGATGGATTCATTGCAGAGCGAATGCATGCAGAATCCTTTAATCTTAATGCACAGGCTCGTGGAAGTGAGTATAGGGCTGAAGTTTTAGAGCCTGCTGCTGGTGAACGCTATGGAAAAAACTCTGTTGATATTGTCATCAAGAATGGAGCTGGTAAAATTGTAAAACGTTATCAAGTAAAATTCTGTCAGGATGCAGAAGCGACAGAGCAAGCTTTTAATAACGGCGATTATCGAGGACAGAGAAGTTTAGTTCCTGAAGATCAAGCTCAAGATATTAATAGAAATACAACAACAGTTCTTGAAGCTCCAGATGGCACGAAAAGTGAGCCTCTTACAAAGCAAGAAGCAAAAGAATTACAGGAAAAAACTCAAAACGGTGAAATAAAAGAATTTGATTGGAATAATTTTTCGATAAAGGATATTGCAAAACATGCGGGCCAGCAAGCTGGATTTGCTTGTATACAAGGTGCAGTAATCGGTGTTGGTTTTGACATTGCTCATAAGCTTTATAACAAAGAGGAAATAAAGCCAAAAGAAGAGCTCGTAGTTGCCCTCAAAACTGGTGGTGATTTTGGATTAAAAAGTATACTTGGTTCAGCCATAAAAGTCGCTTCTGAAAAAGGTGTTATTAAATTCATTCCTAAAGGAACACCTGCCGGTGTTTGTGGAACAATAGCTTTTGTTGGTGTTGAAAATTTAAAAGTTCTTACAAAAGTTGCGACTGGTGATTTAACTCCGCGCGAAGGTGCTGATAAAATGGCCGATGTTACCGCTTCAACAGTTGGTGGCCTTGTATCAATGAAATTTGCTACTAAATGGGGCAAAAAAGGCGGTGAGATTTTAGGCATGATTGTTGGTGGTGTTTTTGGAGGTGGTGCAGGTGCATCAATAGGTAAAAAAATAGGGGCTGTTGCAGGAGGTTTTATTGCTGGTTCAGTTGCTTATATGGCTGGTTCAAAAACAGGTCACGCAGTTTATTCAGCAGCAAAAAAAGTAGTAGCTTCAGCAGCAACAACAGTAAAACAAGTAGCTAAAAATATTATTAGTTCTGCAAAGAATCTTATAGCCAATGCAAAAGCTAAGGCCAAACAAATTTTTTGTTAGACAGATAGAATGAAATTAAAGGAGCATTAAAATTATGGCAAAAATAATAAAATTTCCATTAAAAATGGCAGATGGTTTTGGAGCCCGCACAATTGAGGAATTACGTGAGCATGCAGATGTTTCAAGTATCGCTGCTTATTACGATAATGGAAAATTACATCGTTGGTTGCTTGCTAACTATCTTGATGATAATGCAAAAGAAATTGATGCAATAAAAGAATCATTAAAAAATGAATATAACAAGATTGACACTCTAAAAATACAGAAAATCTATAAGTCTCTTGGTATTATTAAGTTAGATGATCAGCAGCTTTATGAATATTTAACTAATGAGAAAATTGAAGAATCTTTTCAAGATTCTTTGTATGAAGTTGAAAATGATCCTTCATTAAGAGAAGAGGTCAAGAAAAATTTACATAAAGATATTAAAATCGAAGATTGGAATATTGCTTGTTCCGAAACTAAAAACCCTGATTTTAAGCAGATTTTCCTTGAAAACAAAAAAGATGATTTGTTTTTATCATTTAAAATAGAACAGAATAATCTATTTTACAAAAGAATTGCTTCTTTTTTGTGTAATAGTATAAATTCATTGACTTCCTCAAAAGAACTTAGTGATGATTCTGTTAAGGAAGAAATTTCTATCATTTTTCTGAACTCAGTGAAAAGTGTTGTTTTCTTTGCAAATAAAAAATGGTCAATTCAAAGGCATAATGCAGATGAAGCATTATTATTATGTTGCTCTCCTATTTCACAAAGTAATGCTGAAGAAATTAGTTCAATTCTAGATGATTTTTATATTAATAACTTTACTTCACAGGAACGGAAAGCTTTAGTTTCTTTAAATACTTCTAGTCTTTTTAATAAAAGCAGTTTAGAGGAATCTCCTAGAAGAGTTGTAAATAATAATAATTCCTTAAAGGTGTTTCTTATGTCAAAGCGTCTTGTAAGTGAATTATTATCTCAACAAGATAGACAATTTGGAAATAATTGGTGGCTTAGTGATGGTTTTGTAAGAGGCGGCGGCGGAATGAGAGATAACTTTACTTCACAAGATAAGTTTGATGTTGTTCCAGCAATTATTATTTCACGAACTGCATATTTTTGAATACTTTTTTTGTTTAGATATAATCAAATCCGGAAAAAATCCTCAAACTTTCTAATTTTAAATGACTCTTCTAATTGTCTGGAAAGTTTGAGATTTAATTCCAAAACAATGCTAAAATCAGAAATAACAATAATCTGTTCTCATTACGAAATGGCAGTAGCAGAACAACTAGCATTTTCTCTTGGCAAAAAGATTTATCCAAATTTTGTTTTTTTCAATGTTATTTATAAACTATTACGTGTCAAAAATCATGGAGCAGGATTATTCAGAATCTGCAAAATTTTATGCAGATTAATATCGTTGCCATTAAAAAAAGTTGCCGTTTACAAATTAAATTTTTAAATTTTAATTATTCCAATAAGGAAAATCTTTTTTGATGGCATAAGGAGCGAGCCATTTTCAAAAACTTTACAATTAATATTATTATATTGCACCCCCTATTATTTTTAAATACAATTACATCCTTTTTTGAATTATTAAAATCTTTTATTCGGAGAAACAATTTTTTTTAGGAATAAAATTTATTATGAATTATAAAAACATCTATAAGCCAAAAGACGTAAAAGCTCTTTCTGAGCTTTTGCATAATAGTACAGAAAAAAAATTCTCATTCTCAGAATTTAATTATTTTTATTATGAAAAAGGTAAAGAAAATAAAATTCTGACAATGCAATTTTTTAAAATATTCAAGGATGAAGATTGTTTTTTTCTAAAACTATCAGATGGTACTATTTTTGATTTTAATGAAATTTCATATTTTTATGATAAAGAATCAAAAACTTTTGCATTTGTTCAGCTTGCAGAATTAGTTAATTCTCAGAATCCTTTTCTTAAATGAGCAGTTTTTTTTGATTGTAAAGAAATATAAAACAATTCTGAGAAAATAAAAAGATTCCATTTTCCCCGATAACCAGCAATAATACTTTCCATTATCGGGGAATTTCATATTTATCTATTCAACTACTCAAGAATTCTCTTGATGTTTAATTTGACATTTTGTTCTTTTCAAGCTATATTTTAAGTGTAGTTGACAGGTTCAGCTACCGTGCGTTTGAGCTGAAGGAACGAGATAGGAATTGCGTTGTTTCAGTTAGCAGTATAAGGGTTATGCATTTACCAATCGCCTATCTTAGGCTACCTTAGTTGAGTAGCTGACAGAAAATGCTTACTTTGGATAAAGCCTTGCAATCTGCAGGGCTTTTTTCGTTTCAGGAGCAACAAGTGCCAAATTCATATTACTGCGAACTCAAAGATATTGCTGATGCATTTGAAAAACTTCTGGATGTTGAATACATATATACTTTAAAAAGTAAATCATCAGAAAACGGCACAAAAGAACTTCATATAAGATTTTTACGGGAACATTTATATCATCTCTCAGGGCTTCAACATTTTGAAGATGTAGTTAAATTAAAATTAATTAGAGAACACAAACGTAGTTCTAAAGATTTCTTTTATGACTTGAAACTCGGCTACCTTACAACTGCAGATATAAAAAAATCAAAGTCATATACAATCGATAAACAGAAAAGACTGTATTATCTACTGCAGCTAGAAAAGCTTTTAGATACAAACAAGAAAATCTATGATTTTGATGGAATAATTCACGGAAAGGATCACGACTTCAAATCCAAGATTAAGGCCACTTATCTTTTGAAAAATGTAGAAAACATTACTGATAACGTTTTCATTTTTCTGGATAAAGGTATTTTAGATGCAGTATATTCTACTGTTTCTATTATATCTCCCGGGGATGATTATTCACGTGGCCAGCATGAAGAATGTATGCTAATTAAAAAGAAGTTCCTTAAGAAAAATACAACAGAAACTCTTTTTATTCATCCATCATACTTTAGAAAGCATCTTGAACTTGCAGAATCTGAACAGGATTATATAAATAAAACACCTGAATTAAGAGCAATTCTTGACTCAATTAAAAATGATAAGAAAGAATAAATGATTGATTTAGACGATTTACACAAAACCTGGTCCTTAATTGCCAAGAATAGGGACTTGAAAACTGATAATCAGGTCATTAATTTCTACCGGGCAGTTCAGCACGGGAAAGTTATCGTAAAAGATGTAACTCGTGAAATGCTTACATCTATGGCAGAGGAAGATGCCGAGATGGTAAAAAGAATTAATTTACTGTTTGATATAATAGTAGAAGTGCAAGAAAAAGCTTTTGGCCCTATTGTAAAGCAGGCTCTAAAAAAAGACTAAAATCATCTATTTATAAGGTGTTTGTCGGGAACCTTTTCCGACTACCACTGTTTGGTAGTAAAAATGGGTAGAAAAAAGTATTTTCCGTTATAGTTGAGTATAGCGTTTTGCTTTTCCAAACAGCAAAAACACCATAAAATTCAATTAAATTATCGTTAAATATTCATGGGTAAAGCGAGGTACAGTTCTCATTGGTCTTCTCATAACCCGGAGGCCGCAGGTTCGAGTCCAGTCCCCGCTATACTGCTAGGCCCTGTCCCAAAAGTATGGGGCGGCCTCAATTATTTTAAATTTACAAGTAAATTCAAATCTGCTAAAATTTAAATATGAGCAGAGGCGTAAGCGATAAAATCACATACAAACCATATAACCAGGGCGAGCAGTGGCTCCTGCCACCAAGTCTTGATGAGCTGGTTCCGCAGAATCATTTTGTAAGAATAGTCAGTAAAACAGTAGATGAACTCGAAATTGAAGAAGTGTTTGCACGAAACACAAAAGGAGGAGGAGCAAGCAGATACAATCCGATTATGCTGCTTAAAGTATTGATTTACTGCTACATGACAGGAACCTATTCTTCACGACAGATTG
>CAMGTC010000195.1 GCA_946061765.1 uncultured Treponema sp. | reverse complement strand
ACGATAAACCTTGGGGCCTTAATGATTTTCAAAGGTTCGTAGCCGACAGCGGGTCAGGCCCGCTGCGGTACAACCAATTGTTATGTGGACGCCCACACTGGGGCGCAAGGAAGAATAAAAGATGATAAAAAAATGGATTACTATTGTTTTTTTAATTCTAATTTCCCTACCTTTACATTCAGAACCTTTTACTTTAATTTTTGAAAAAGAGATCAATTCCGACTTTTGGAAAGAAAGAAATCTTAACCCCGATTGTTCATGTATACTGTATACTCCAATTATTATCAATGAATCGGAAATTGGCATGATTATAAGAATCACTAATTTTATACAGATTAATAAAGTTAATAATCTTGTTCAAAAAGAGATACCTGAACCAGAATATATAATCGAAAATAATTATGTATTTGAAATTCTCAATATATCAAATAACACTTTTATTCATTATGATTTACCATTTCTGACAAAAGCTGAGAATATTACAGAATTAAATTATTCAAAAATAAAGAATGAGCTTTATATTGAACAATCTGAGGGTTACAATAATTATAAAAAAATATCCTATAATTTCAATTCAAAAGAATTAAGCATATATGAAAGTTTTAATTCTAATAATCTGTCTTTTTCAGAACGCAAACCATTAAAAATATCAAAAAATCAAATGCTTGCAGTTTTAATTGATAAAGAATGTGAGAATTATGCTTATGATAATTATTATGAAGAGTACATTGGAAAAGTAATTCTATATAATTCAAATGATATAAAAAAAGCGAGAAATTTTGAAAATGAAAAAATAATTCAATTTTTAAAAAACTCACAAGGAAATAATATCTTAGTTTCTAATGTGGATAATCCTATCTACAATCCAGAATTTAATTTATTATTAATCAGGAGTGACCATTCCTTAAATGAAAAATATTCTACGACAATTTATTTATTTAAGAAATCTTAATGTTTGTAAATAAATCACATAACATGCACTTCAAATCGGATGTCGGGTCTGCACCCGCTACCGTTTAAGTGCGTAGTTATGTGGATTGCCTGTTGGGCAACGGGAAATTCAGATGGTGCACATCTTCATTTAGAAGTTCATAAGACAAATATAGTAGGGTGTGATGATTCCTTAAGAGCTAAAGTTTTAATAATTGAAGATGGAAAAAATGAGAAAAATCCAAATGATAAATTAGATAATGGACTATCATGGTCTGGAGCTTATCAAAGAACAATAATAAATCCTTTTTATCATGGAGAAAATATGTTAAAGATTAAAAAAATAATAGGAATCGTTTTAATTAGTTTATGTGCTTTTAGTAATTTATTTGCTAAAGATTCCAAATTCCTGATAAAAGCTAATACAAAACTTTATAAGCCAAGTAATACAGATATTTATGATATACCAAAAAATGAATTGATAGTAAAAATAGAAGACTATTCTATAGGATTTATTGAATTTGATTATAATAAATATGGATTGGATATTTTGGTTGACGGAAAAATCAAATTAGTGTCAAAAGAAGACATTGTCCCTAATGGATCAGTTGCACTGATTGATAAAATGTATGTCAGTAATGATAATGATGATTACGTATTTTTACCAACATATTATCTTGATGTAATAGCAAAAAAGAATAGAGAACTTCTTAGAGAATATGATTCTGAGTCCGTTAAATTTTATGGGGAACCAAATGAGTATGAAGACGGATGGTATAAATACATTTTGCAAAATGTAATAATTTCAAATAGTTGTATTTCTTTTGGACGAGAACATTTATATGTAGAAAATATAAACTCATTGAAAAATGGTTTTTCTGTAGAAACTTTACATTATACGTTTATGGAAGAAGAAGGTTGTAAGAAATTAGACTTCATTTTTGATGGTGAATATTTAAACGTTTATCTAGAGGAAAATATTAACCCTATTTATTCATTTTTTAAGATTAAAAAGTCTGATTATGAACAATTAGTGAAATTTATTTTCATTCCTCGTGAATATTTCTTGCCATCAGGTTATTTATATGACAATGAGGCTCTAGAAAAGTATAATTCAGAGAATGCAATTGATATTAAATCATTTACCTGGCCTCGCCATGCTGATGGCTCATGTGAATACGAAGATAATAAAAAAACTGTATCAACTTCAGTTACTAATGTAACGGTAAACAAACTAATGTCCGTCACCGAAAACCTAAAACTCCGCGTTGGCGAAGCTACAACAACACAAGTTCTAACCGTAATGTCAGCCGGAACAAAAGTAAAAATTCTTGAACTTGGTAAAGAAGAAACAATCGACGGTATAAATTCCAACTGGGTAAAAGTAGAAGTAATCTCTGGTAGAGACAGAGATGATAAAGATATAAAGAAAAAGACAACTGGCTGGTGTTACGGCGGTTATCTGGAGTAAGTAGTAACACATAACAACAGTTTCAAATCGGATGTCGGGTCAAGCCCGCCACCGTTTAAACTAATGTTATGTGGATTGCCTGTGGCAACTTTTGTTAAAAGTAAAAATACCAAACATATTTTATAATCGTTCGTTGAATGATTATAAATGAAAATCATTGGAGGATTGTTATGAAAAAATTTTTTGTTTTGTTCTTTATAATTTTTAGTATAAGTATGACAGTGTGTGCTGAGGCACCATTTTCAGAACCAAATCAAAGAACTGATGTTCGCTACAGATTATTTCCAACTCAAAATATGTGGACTTTTTTAAAGCTAGACACTATGACTGGAAAAATTTGGCAAGTTCAATTTTCTGTAGAAGGTTCTGAATATCGTTTTGAAACACCATTAAGTAAAACTGATATTTGTGAAACTTATAAAAAAGATAAAATCGTTGGAAGGTATACTTTGTATCCTACTCAAAATACATATAATTTTGTTATGTTAGATCAAATTGACGGAGAAACTTATCAAGTACAGTGGTCAATGAATGCTGATAATAGGGGTGTTGTTTCGATATCAGATTAAAAGTAATAGAAAATTTAATTACGGCAGGTCAAGCCTGCCTTTTTCATTTGACTTATGAGTATACAATGTATATACTGTAATCGATGGAGGCTACTATGCAAGCAGTTATTCAGAAATGGGGAAACAGTTTAGGTTTTAGAATTCCTTCGCATTGGGCTAAGGATAATGAAGTATTCGTTGGGTCAAAAGTTGAAGTAATTGCGGAAAAAGGAAAAATGATAATTTTGCCTCAAAAAAAGACTTTGGAAAATATGATGGCTATGGTAACTGATGGAAACCTTCATTCAGAAATTGAAACTGGTTCAGCAGTAGGAAATGAAGAATGGTAAATAATTCATTTGTTCCAGAAAAAGGCGATTTAGTTTGGCTTGAATTCAGTCCACAATCCGGACATGAGCAGCAAGGGCACCGACCAGCAATTTGTATTTCTCAAAAATTATATAACCAGAAAACAGGACTTGCTCTATTTTGTCCAATTACCAGCCATATAAAAGGTTATCCTTTTGAAGTAGTTCTTTCTAATCATTCAATAAATGGCTGTATTTTAAGTGATCAGGTAAAAAATCTCGATTTTGTTCAGCGAAAATGCAGTTTCATAGAAAAAGCTTCAGCTGATGAAATAAATTCTGTTGTTGAAAATGTAAAGCTAATGATTGAGTAAAAACACATAACAAAAGTTTCAAAGCGGTTGGCGGGTCAAGCCCGCCACCGTTTAAACTAATGTTATGCTCACAGCCCACTGGGCTGGTAGTTTATGGAGGAAAATATAAAATGGCAAAAGATATCGAGCCTAAGTTAAAACTTATCAGTGATTACTTAAAAATTAATAAGAAAGAAATGTTTGTTATTCCGGAGTATCAAAGAGGTTACTCATGGAATATTGTTCAATGCGATAAACTTTGGCAAGATATTGAAGATTTTATAGACTCTGGTTTAGAGGATCCTTATTTTTTCGGTACAATTATTATTGATTGTTCAAATGCTGATAGCTCAGGTTCATTTAGTCTTATTGATGGCCAACAAAGAACTACAACTTTTTTGCTTTTATTAAAGGCTTTACAACTCAGATTAGGAAATGTAATTAAAAATTTCAAAAAGGATAAAGATTCTGAACGATTGTTGAAAGTTTTGGAAACAAATCGAGATAAAACATTAAAAATACTATTTAAAGCAGATGAAGAAAAAGTCTATGAAATTTTGGACAATTGGTCTGAAGTAAATAATATCCAGATATTGGAAAATAAATCTATAAACGAACTGTATAAAAATGAATTGCAAACTATAATATCTTCGGAAACATTTGAAGAAGCTGAAAAAAAAGTATATAAAATTCCAAGAAAACAAAAAGATAATAAATATACAAATCATTTCAGAAATTTCAAATTTTTCTATGAAAAATTAGGATTGTATTCTGAGACAAAAATTAAAACTTTCGCGCAAACATTTTTGGAAAAATGCCAAGTTATAGAAATTCGTAGTTGGCAAATTGAACAAGCAATAACTATGTTCAATTCTCTGAATTCTACAGGTATGCCATTGTCGGATGCTGATATAATTTCTGCCCAAATGTATTCTAATGCAGGAAGTAAAAAAGACGACTTCAATAAGCAATGGGAATCAATAACAAAACTTTCAACAGAATTAAGTTCTCATGGAATTATAAACATTGATTCGATTTTGCAGCAATTTATGTATATTACACGTTCTATTTCAAAAGAATACATGAAAAATGGTTATCCAGATGTTACAACTCCAGGATTAAGAAATTATTACACGATAATCAATAAAGATATATTAAAATCACCTATAGAATTGTGTGATAAGTTTTCAAAAATAACACAAATCTGGGATTTGATAAGAGAATACCCTCTTGTAAAACTATTATTAAAGTTTAATGAAAATATTAAATTGTTCTTAATATCTTACCTTTATAGATATAATTTGGAAGACATAACCAAAGAAACTGTTTTTGATGTAGGTGAATGTTTGCTAAGGTTATTTACCTTATTAGAATTGGTTGATGCTGGGTATTCTAGCACAAGTTTCAAGACTTTCTTATTCGGTGAAAATATTAAATTTGTTGATAATAATATTTCATGCGAAGAAATAAAAAAAGATTTTGATTCTCACATAAGAAAGAATTGGAAAGAAGAGGATATAAAACAAGCGGTAATAGAGTACGACAAGAATATTCTTGTTTTCTTAAACGAATACTTATACGCAAAAAAGAAGAAACTCGATTTTAATTTCTCTGAGACTGTAAATATAGAACACATTATGCCAGCAAGTGGTCACAATATAGATTTGATAAGAGTTGACGCTGGTATTGATACGCAAGAAGAATTTGACCAAATTGTAAACAAACTTGGAAATAAGATTCTTCTCGAAGAAGATATCAACAAATCTATTGGTAATGAATGGTTCAAAACAAAAAAGCAAAGTTCTATTACGGATAAATCTGGTTACAAAGACAGTAGGTATAACATTGCGCTATCCTTAGTAGACTATCCGAGTGATTTGTGGACTCAAGATGATATTACTAGTGCTACAGAAAAAGTTGCAGATAGAATTGTAAACTTTATTTTTGGCAAATAGCATAACACATATAAGGCCCCAGCTTGTCAATAAGAATCCTCAAAAAATAATCA
>CAMGTC010000194.1 GCA_946061765.1 uncultured Treponema sp. | reverse complement strand
ATACTTAAATGCACGGAAATTTCTAGAAGAAAGAACTGTAATTTCTCCCATAAATTGAAATCCAATAATCATGCTGATTGTTGCAAAGAGGGTAAAGATAAAAATCAGACAGTTAAAAATTAAAGTGCCTTTTTCTGCTTTTGTCATGGCTAACTCCAAAAAATAAGATATCTCTCTATTAGATGGAAATATTTTTAATGATTTTACTTTTTTTAGACAATTGAATTGTATAAAATATTCCAAATACAACAAAATGTTATACAAAAGTCTAAAATAGAATACATATTAAGGAAAATTATAAGTACAGAAGTGTAAAATAAAAGGATTTTTTTTTGTTTTTTCCATATTTTAGTCGTAAAATTATAACTATGTTTGAATTGGAAAGTCGGGTAAAAATTCCTTTTTTGTGGGGAAAATCTGTATTTAAAAAGAAAAACTGGTCTCAAATTAATTTGATTGTTGGTCCAAATGGTTCTGGAAAAACTCTTCTTGCTCAGGGACTTGCCGATCAGTTTAAAAAAGCAGGTTACTCAGTTAGTTTTATAAAAAGTGACCGGGGAAACCGTAAAAAGCAGCTGACCTTATTAAAAACAAATGCTAAAATTCGGGGTAAAATCGAAACTGTACTTTCCAGTATGTTCGGGAAATCTATTAAATTCATTGAAGATATAGACGGCACTTTAATTCCAATTGTAGAAAATAAAGCCTGGAACGTAGAATATATGCTGGAAGATGCAGAGTGTCACGGTTTAAAAGAAATTATTTTACTCTTGATAAGCCTTTATCAAAAATCTTCAGAAAATTCTTTAGGGGAATGTATCTTTTTTGATGAACCTGAACTTCATCTGCATCCACAGTTTCAAACTTTTTTTATGAATGAAATTCGTAAAGAAGTTCAGCATTCTTCACGGCGAATATTTTTTTTAATCTCTCATTCTCCATTTTTTATTGATTTACGCACACCGGAAGATTTAACTGGCGTAATTGCCTGTCACATAAATAAAGTTCCTACAAGCATAGTCGAATTGTCTGGGGAAGATGATATTCTTTTTAGAAAATTTTTACCTCGTTTTAATACTTATCACAAGCAGTTTTTCTTTTCTGATAATCAGATTTTTGTAGAAGGGTATACAGATCAGCAAATGTTTACCTACCTTTTACCCTTCATAGACAATGAGTATAGTGCTGCCGGAACTGGAATAATTGATGTTGGCGGTAAGGATGAGCTTGGAGTATTTTGTAAAGTCTGTTCACTTTTAGGTACAAATGGCAGAATTATTACAGATTTGGATTCTCTTTTTAGCGGAAAACTGAGGGATGTCTTTAGTCAAGATCAAAGAGTTTGTCAGTGGCTGGATAAACAAAAAGAAAAACAGGAAGCTTTTTACAATTTAATTTTTTCCGAAAAAGAAATAAATTTGGATATTACTTTAGAAAAACTAATCCGCAAACTTGAACGCTTTCTTGTTGATATTGGAAAGTCCATAATTGATATTTCTTCTGCAGATATAAAAAGCGAACTCAAAAAGAATTCAGAAAATCAAAGTCAAATTAGCCGTCATGATTTAGAACTTTTAGAATTCCTTTTACAAAAACTTGCTCTTTTGCAGGAAAAACATGAAAATGCAGAGACAATTGATACTTATAAAACTGTTTTACTTCAGGCAATAGGATTAATTCCAGAACTATTAGAAAGAATCCTTCCAGAAAAAATAGCAGTTACAATTCCTCTTGTAAAAAATCTTAGTGCTTTAGTTCTTGCAGCAGCAGAAGCCGCCCGGGTTTATATTTTACCAAAAGGTTGTATTGAACATTATTATACTCAAAATCAAATCTTATTTATGCCGGTTTCTGCAAAAGACAGGCTATTTCGTAATGAATTAGATTTTATTCAGAATGCCCATAGAAAAGTGGTTCGTAAAAAATATGCAGAATTAATAAATCTTTTACAAAAGGCCTGTACTCCATCTTAAAATATTAAAATGGAGAAGACCTTTTATAAAATTATTTTTCTTCGTCTGCTGCTTCTAAAACTCCGTAGAAGGCATCTTTACAAGTGTAATTTCCTTCAAATAAGAGAGGGTGATTTTTAACTCCATTGTTATTGTAAATCCACGAAGTTTCATCAATTGTTCCCCACAAAGTTATTCCGCGAATTCCTTTTCTAGAATCATTTTTACGGTTTGCAAGGCACATTTTAAAGAATTCCTTGTACTTTGCTTTTAATTTTTCTGAATTATATCTTTGACCGTCCAAACCAATATCAAGTTCTGTAATCTGAACATCAAGTCCCTTTGCAATAAATTTCTGCACAGAAGTTTCAAAAGAGTTTGGTCCTGTAATTGGAGTGTTCATTCCAATATGACTTTGCATTCCAAGAACATCAATTCTTGCATCTGGAGCTGCCTGAATTGCATCTACAATTTTACAGATGGCAGCACACTTTGCTACAGAAGAACATCCGTAATCATTGTAGGCAAGCAGAAGATCTTTTGGAGCATATTTATTTGCATAGCGGAAAGCATTTACGATAAATTTATCGCTCTTGTAGATTCTGTACCAGTTACTGTCGCTTCTTAACCAGCTGGATTCACTTGCGTTATCTGATGCTGCTTCGTTAACAACGTCCCAGGTAACTACAATTCTTTTTCCTTCGTTGTACTTGTCTTCCCAGTCCTTAATATATTCAAGAATAGTTTTTATATACCATTCAAGGCGGGCATTCATTTCATCCTGACTAACATATTTTGCGGTATTTGAACCATAATTCTCGCGGAAGAACCAGTCGGGGGTTTGGGCATGCCATACTAAAACGTGGCCCCTCATTTTTAAATTTGTATATTTTGCTATTTTAAGAATTGTTCCAATATTTTCTAAAACTGGGGTATTTTCAGGGACTTTATAAGTTTTTCCATCTTCGCCAGTAAAATCTTTAAGTTTTGAAGGTTTTTGCCAGGCAAACATAAAATCAGGTTTAAATTCATTTTCCATTGTAAAACAAGAACCCTGGTGTTCCAGTCCTTTTATAACCTGACCATTTTGCAGAACAGCTTTTGGAGTTGCAAATCCAATATAGTCAAAGTAGGGGGCATAAGCTTGAGCAAGACTTCTTTCATCGGCCCAGTTGATTTTTGCCTTTTTATCTTTACCAATATCATCACAGCTAAGTTTTAAATTAAAATTTTTAATGTAGAGTTTAAGATTTTCTTTATTAATTCCTGCTGCAGAAATATAAAATTGTCTTTTTCCAGAAAGTGCAATTGATTTTGCCCCCTGAAAATGAGTCCACTCACCATTTTTTACTTTAATTCTGGCAAGTTCTGGAAAACCTGCGTTAAGTTCATTTACCATCCAGATAATATCAAATTCGTTTTCTTTATCGCTGGTGATTTTTAAATCGCAGGAAAAATCAAAATCCATATCAAATTCTTCAAAATCTGCTAAATCAACAGAAACCAGATTTCTATTTTTAGATTTTGAACAATCAACAATTGTAACATCTGTAAATCCGTCTATATTCTGACCATATTTTACAGCTCCTTCTTCCTTGTCGATATTTGTGATTATTGCCTGTCCGGCTTCAATTTTTTTATAACTTTTTTCTGTCTTAGTAGTGGCGCAAGAAGTAAGCAGTAAACTCAAGGTCCATAAAATTAACAAGATAGTCTTTTTCATTTTTTAATCCTCTTATTTATTTTAATGATAAGGGGGGATGTTAAATTAGTAAAACGTTTTACCAACTATATTCGTAATTATGGGGATTTCCCCTTATATTTATTGTTCTTGATTTAATTAAAAAATGCCTGATAATTAAATCATCATGAAAAAAACATTAATATCACTTTTATTATCCATTTTTGTATGTAGTTTGTTTGCCGGGCCAAAAGCTCCAGTCCTAGAGCCAATTGAATTTGAAATTGTTCAAAACCAAGGGGAATATAATACTTTTACCGTTGATCCCCGCATTGAAGTTATGGCAATGCTTTGTCGTTTGGCTGAAATGCCTGATTTTAATCAAAATTATCAAGGCAGTAATTATTTTTTAGGTCAGATGGATTCACTCTTTTCTAAATATAAAGATCATAAAACAGTAAAAAGTATAAAAGCTCTTAACAAAAAGGGAATTCAAGGAGATGCTTTTATTTCTCTTGCTTATCATATAAACCCCGATTTTTCTGGAACTATAATTGACTTTTCTCCTTTTCCAGAAACTTTATTTTATTCCTGGAAAGATATTCCAGTAAATACAATTTATAAGCTGGTAAAAGATATTCATGATTTTGTGAAAGATACAAATTTCCAAAGAATTTATCTTTTGAACAAAGCAACTTATATTTCTAACACTGGCAGAATGAAAAATGATATAGAAAAGTATGGAATTGCAAAGTGGGCCAAAGATTTCTTTAATGATGATTCTTTTGAAAGTCCTGTAATCAATGTATCTCAAATTAATGTTGGCCTAAACTTTTATGATTTTGTAATAGGACAGGATGGAAAACGACTTGCTTATCTTTCGACTTTTCCCGGAACCTATTTTTCATCTTTAGAGCATTGTTACATCAATTTTTACGCTCAGATTTTTGCTACAGAAAACTGGCCTAAGATAAAAGATAGTTACTCAAAATATATAAGGGTCTGGGCCTTAAGGATGAACCCCGATAATAAAAAAGAAATTGAAAAATATGAATATACAGATTTTGATTTTGTTCAGCTTATGACAAATTATTTATATCTTGCATATCTAAAAGATGTAGAACCAGAAAATCATATGTCCTGGGAAGAACTTTATGGTTATTTTGAAAAACAATTTGCAGACGAAAATGTTCTAAAAGTCTGGGATTTAGTCTTGGAATATCAGTCTAACCGCGATAAATACTTAAGTTTTTCCGATTTTTCTGAGCCTGTTGTTAATTTTATAAATCAACTTTCTGTTGAATAATAAAGTTTAGTCTAAAAATCATATGGTGCCGTAAAAAATGAAAAAGAACTCTTTGTCTAAACTTTTTCTGGGAAAATTAGTACTCCTTCTTCCTTTTATTTTGCTTCTTTCCTGTGCTACTACAAAAAATCTTGAGCCAGGGGAGGAACTTGTTGAATATAAAAATATGGATTACAAATCCCTGGATAAAAGTGAGCTTACCCAAAAAGAACTTAGAGAAGATTGTGACATGTTAAAATATCTTCTCTACAATTCTTATGCTGGAATTGATGAAGCAATAGAAAATGGCTTTGACCTAAATGGTGCAATTGAAGAAATATACAGCAAAAGCCTTACAAAAATGAATATTGGCACATGTTCCCGCTCCGATTTTTCAAACTGCATCTACCAGGTTCTTTCAAAAGAGCTGAATAATAATGATTTACATTTATCAATTGGGGGATCTTCATTAAAAGAAGCCTACTCAATTTATTACACAAACATTTATTTTGAAAAAAAAGGCGATTCATATTTTGTAAAAGAAATTAGGGTTCCTAAAATTTATGAAAAGGAAAAAAAATCCGTAAAATTTGATGAAAATCCAAATGTTAAGGTTGGAATGGAATATACAGGCCCTGTAAAAAATCTGTACCCCTTTCTTATTCCCGGTGGAATTGAATATAGATATGGCCTTTTTATAAATAA
>CAMGTC010000193.1 GCA_946061765.1 uncultured Treponema sp. | reverse complement strand
GGCTCGAACCCGCGATCTCCGGCGTGACAGGCCAGCGCGATAACCAGCTTCGCTACGCCCGCGTGATGTAACTTAATATATACTTTTTATTATTTTGTGTCAATACAAGAATACAAAAAATTTAAAAAAATTATGAAAAATAATCAGGAAATTTTTGTCTTAATTCCTGTTCATTTGGATAGGAACGTTTTAAATGTTGCTCAATTAATTGTCTTGCTTTTGCACTGTCCTTGCTTTTAAAAGTTTCAACAATTTCTTTGTGTTCGTTAATAACAGAAGCAGAATTAAAAGTCTGAAGTTTTAATTCTCTGTAGCGGTCAAGATGAATGTTGATTTGTTTTACAACCTGATAACAAAGCATTTTGTTTGTAATTTTATACATATACTCGTGGAATTCGTTATCAAGCTTCATAATTTTATCAATTGAGTTTTTTGTATGGTAGAATTCCTGAAGTGCAACATTTTCTTCCAGTTTTTGAATATCTTTTTCGTTAGCAATCTGACAAGCTTCTTCTGTTAAATCTGCCTCGATTGTAGAGCGCATAAAAATTGCCTCATCTACAAGGTCCATATTTATATGGCTTATGATACTACCTCTTTGTGGAAGAATTTCAATTATTTGAGTTCTGGCTAATTCCTGCAGGGCTTCGTGAACGGGGGTTCTGGAAAGTTTTAATTCGTCGGCAATATCCTGTTCACTTATCATAGAGCCGGGTTTTAATTGGAGGTTAATTATATTTTCTCTTATTACCCTGTAAGCATAATCTCTGTTACTTTCTTTTGCTAGCTTTTCTACATTAATCATAAGTTAATAATAAGTCAGCTTTTCCATTTAATCAACTAGTATACTAGAATTAAAAGGCCGCTTCTTCTTATTCTCTAATATCAGAATTGTGATTTATTCTTCTCTGTTTTGGTGTAATTCCACGGATTTTTTTGTAAGTTCTTATAAAATGGCTGGCATCTGTAAAACCGGTTTCTTGACTAATATAATCAAGAGTTTTATCAGTGTAGATTAAAAGGGTATCTGCCTTACAGATTCTTATAAATTCAATATATTCTTTACAAGTTCGTCCAAATTGCTGTTTAAACTGTTTTGCAAAATTGGAATAACACATGCCGCATTTTTCTGATAATTCCTGAATGCTAATATTTTCGGCAGAGTGGGTATCGATATACTCAAGTACAGAAAAATTCTTAGTAGAAAATTGTTCAATTGGAACTGAAGCATTAGGATCAAGACCCTTTGATAACCAGATTCTTATAAGTTCAATTAAAATTACAGTAATCATTGACGAAACTTTAATATCAAAACCAAAATTGAGTTTTGAAGTTTCTTCTGCACAGTTTTTAAAATATTCATCAATAGGAATATGCCTTAATTCTTCTGCTCTGAACACATTTTGAAGACTTTTATCAAGCCCGGCTTTTGAAAGTAGTCTTGGTAACCAGGGTGTTCTACGATTTGTATTTGCAAGTGTAATATTGTCAAATTTAATAGCATAATAAAGATTATCAGATTGTCCTGCTTCTGATTGAATAACCTTTAAATTTTCTTCTCGGGTTATTAAATTGCTTCTGTAGGTTACATCTTTAAAAGAGTGAATTTCTTTCGGATGAAAATAAATCAAATCTCCCGGGTAGAGAATATATTTTTTACCTTCAACTTCTGTTTCCAGAATTCCTTTTTCAACATAAAGCATCTCTGTAAAATAATGCCAGTGTGGGTTTACAACTTTCCAGTTTCCACTAAAGGCCTGAAAAGGAGCGTTAATTGTGTCACTGTATTCAAATAAATCCTGCATAGAAGCCCAGCCCCCTTATCTATTTAATAGAGATTTGTACAATTTACATCTTCTTTTTTTATATCACTAAAAAATCAGAAGTGCTAGTTTTATATAATAAAATTAGAATGTATAAAAGAAATTTCTTAAATCCAATGGAGGGTTTATAAGATGTATAAATGGATATGGTCCTACATAAAAAAGTACCGTTTTTTAATGGCTGCAGGACTTCTTTTAAGTATGATGGTTGCCGCTTTAAATATGGTAAACCCATTAATTACCGGAAATATTGTTGATAAAGTTATTACTGTTGAAAATAGAAGTTTAAAATTACTTTTTAAACTTATTATTTTTATGGTAGCTACAACAATTATTAAATCACTATTCAGATATTCTTATCAGGTAATATTTGAACATTGTTCTCAGAATGTAATTCGCCGTATGAGAGAAGATTTATACTCTCATATTCAGACTTTGGATTTTTCCTGGTACGATAAGGCCCCTGGCGGAAATGTTCTTACACTTTTAACTGCAGATTTAGACAAGGTTCGCCATTTTGTTGCCTGGGTTTTGTATCAAATTGTAGAAAACTCTTTAATCTATATTTTTTCAATTATGACTTTAGGCACAATCAACTGGAAACTGACTCTTGGATTTCTTTCAATTGCACCATTTGTTATATGGCTTGTAAAGAAGTTTAAGATTCACATTGGACCGGCTCATATGAAAATTCGTGATCAGTTTTCGGTTTTAAATACTCGTGTTGGAGAAAACATAGAAGGCAACAGAGTAGTTAAGGCTTTTGTCCGAGAAGATTATGAAATCCAGAAATTTGAAGTTGAAAACGAAAATTACAAACAGGCTGCCGTTGATAATGCTGATGTCCGCGTAAAATATACTCCCTGGATTGATACACTTTGTGGTATTTTGCCTGTTATTTTGATTATGTTTGGTGGATATCTTGTAATCAACAAAGAAATGTCTATTGGTCAGCTGGTAACCTTTAATGGTTTGATGTGGGCCTTTACTCAGCCAATTAATATGTTTGGAAATCTTGTTGATAATATTCAAAACTTCAAGGCTTCGGGAAAAAGACTTTATGAACTTTGGAATACAAAACCAAGTATTAAGGAAGCTACAAATTATCCATCTATTTCTGAAAAAATGAATGAAAAAGAAGGTCAGCAGCAGGTAAAAGATTTTCTTATGGAAGAAGAAAAGAAAATTTCACAGTCTCAAACTGAATTTAAGGGTAAAGTGGAATTCAAAAATGTTTCTTTTTCCTATTCAGATAAGGTTCCTGTACTTAAAAATATTTCTTTTACAGTTGAACCTGGTCAAACAATTGGAATTTTAGGTCCAACAGGAAGTGGAAAATCTACAATCGCAAATTTAATCTGCCGCTACTACGATGTTACAGAAGGTGAGATTTTAATTGACGGAAAAAATGTAAAAGATTATCCTCCACAGTTTTTAAGAAAAAATGTGGGAATTACAATGCAGGAAGCCTTTTTGTTTAGTGATTCTGTTGAAGGAAATATTGCTTTTGGAAATCAAAATGCAAGTATGGAAGAAATAGAAAGAGCTGCAGAATTAGCCAGAGTTAAAGATTTTATAAAAGATCTTACAGATGGTTATGACACTGTTGTTGGAGAACGTGGAGTTGGACTTTCTGGTGGGCAAAAGCAGAGAATTGCCCTGGCTCGATTATTCCTTGCAAATCCAAAAATTATGATTCTTGATGATACAACAAGTGCTGTTGATATAGAAACTGAACAAAAAATTAAGAAATCAATTAAGGAACAGAGTAAAGGTCATACAACTTTTATTATAAGTCATCGAGTTTCGTCTTTCGTGAACTGCGACAAAATCTTTGTAGTACAAAAAAATCAGATTGTAGCTTCTGGTTCCCACAAGGAATTAATTGCTCAGCAAGGTTATTACAGGGATGTGTGGATGCAGCAGAATGGTATTCAAGAGGAGAAAGGGGAGTAATTTATGGCTAGAAACAAATTTGATGAAGATGAACAGATTGAACAAAAAGTAAATTTAAAAATCATTCCAAGAATGATGAAGTGGATTAAACCTTATGCAGGCTTTATGGTTTTGGCTTGTGTCATTATGCTGCTTGCTTCTGCAATAGGATTAATCAGTCCATATTTAATAAAAATGGCAATTGATACTGCCATTCCAGCCGCACAAAAACTACCTGAAACTGCAAGTTTTTGGGAAAAATATGGACTTTTGACAAAAATTTCAGTTGTACTCTTACTTTCAACTTTACTGGTAAGATTTTTACTGGCTGCAAAGTTAAAATTAATGACAAGAGTTGCACAAAAAATCATTGTAAATATTCGTAAAGAAGTTTTTACAAAATTACAGGCACTGCCTTTTACTTATTTTGATTCTCGTCCTCACGGAAAAATTTTGATTCGTGTTGTTAATTATGTAAACTCACTTTCAGATTTACTTTCCAATGGTATTATTCAGCTCATAAGCGATCTGTTTACTCTTGCTGTAATTATCTGTTTTATGCTTGCAATTGATGTTCGCCTTACATTTGTATGTATGGCTGTACTTCCTGTTTTATTTATTATTCTTTTTTCCATGAAGAAAAAGCAGCATGAAGCCTGGAAACAGGAATCGTACAAAAGATCAAATCTAACAGCATATCTTTCTGAAAGTTTAAATGGTATGAAGGTAACTCAATCTTTTGCCAGAGAAAATGTTAATCAGGGAATTTTTAATGAACTTTGTGATAAGTGTAAAACTGTGTGGATTAAGGCTGTAAATATTAATAATATTCTTTGGCCTGTTGTAGATAACCTTTCTACTTTTGGTGTTGCTCTTGTTTATATGGCCGGTGTTGCATGGCTTGGAAATGTTTCTGGTGCTACAGTTACGGTTGGTACCCTTGTTGCCTTTGCAGGATACATCTGGCGTTTCTGGACCCCAATTCAGAATCTTGGAAATTTCTATAACTCTATGGTTACAACTGGAGCTTATGTAGAAAGAATCTTTGAATTACTTGATGAACCGGAAGATATTACCGATAAAGAGGGGGCTAAAGAACTTCCTCCAATTCGCGGTCATGTTACTTTTGATCATGTGAATTTTTCTTACGAAAAAGGAAATCCTATTTTGAAAGATGTAAATTTCGTGATTACACCTGGTATGACTGTAGCAATTGTTGGTCCAACAGGTGCTGGTAAAACTACAATTGTAAATCTTCTCAGCCGTTTTTATAATCCGGAAGAAGGTCGTATTTTAATTGACGGAATTGATATTCAGGATTTGCAGATTAAATCAATCAGAAAACAAGTGGGTGTTATGTTACAGGATTCATTCCTCTTTAGTGGAACAATTATGGATAACATCCGTTATGGTCGACTTGATGCAAGTGATGAAGAATGTATTGCCGCTGCAAAAACTGTTCAGGCTCATGATTTTATTACAGCTTTCCCTGATGGTTATAATACAAAACTTTTTGCAAATGGCGGTGGACTTTCTCAGGGGCAGAAACAACTTATAAGTTTTGCCAGAGTTTTGTTAAGTAATCCTAGAATTTTGATTTTGGATGAAGCTACTTCTTCCGTTGATACTCAGACTGAAATGTTATTACAGAAAGGTTTGGATGAATTATTAAAGGGAAGAACAAGTTTTATTATTGCACATAGACTTTCTACAATTCGCAATGCAGATGTAATATTCTATGTAGATCATGGTGAAATTGTTGAAAGAGGAAATCATGAAGAATTAATGAAATTAAATGGTAATTATGCTGCCATGGTAAAAGATGTTACTGTTTAATTTTTTGGGTCCAAAACTGAGGATTTACAAAACGTTCGCGCAAGCGAACATGTAAATACGTCGAGTCAA
>CAMGTC010000192.1 GCA_946061765.1 uncultured Treponema sp. | reverse complement strand
GATAAGCTTGACGCGGAAAGTCTTGAAAAAAACTGCAAGGAAATAGTTTCCGATATTGAGCAGATATTCAAAACTGATACCGAAAGCATAGCAGAACTTCTTTTCATCAACAAAAAATCTAAGGAAGAGCTTATAAATCTGAGGAAGGATTATGATGCAATTGAAATCTTTTCTTTGATAGCGGAAGAGGCCCTTTCGTCTTCGGAAAAGGACACAATCCTTTCAAAATTGAAAGAAATTATCACCACTTACAAATTCTATATGAATACCTGTATTCAAACGGAGGCAGTCTAATGGTTAAGAGCGACATGGAAGAAATTGTACTTGCAAAACTCAAAAATACTTCAAGATTTGCCAGAAGAGAAAAAGGCTCTGGCAGATACAAAGAATATTACAAGCTAGGGATAAGGGGAAGTTTTTTATTTCTTATTTATGATGATAATTCTCAGCCACTTGATTCTCTGGAGACTATCAATTATTCCGATGTTTCCTGTATTTATTGCTGCAATTTCCTGGAACCAGTACATTGATTTAATCATTCTGGCTCCGAATCTGGTTATGCCCAAAATATGGGAAAAACTTCGCACAGAACAAGGCAGATTGCTTGAGCAAGAAAGTAAAATCCCCAGCGAGGTCATAAGAAAAGCTGCCAGCAATCAGGATATGATTATGGCAGAGGTGTGTAGCGGAGAAGACAAAAGTGAGGATAAGCGAGACTTCGGAAAAACAAAATGCTTTACGATTCACAAGCTTGGTCCGGAAGTTGGTCATTTTATAACAGACCGAGCGATTGATAGAATTGAGGACACGCGTACAGATTATCTCTATCTCTCGAACCGGGGAAAGACAAGCAATATTCTTTGGGGGAAAACAATCGATCATACCGATTATTCTCAGGGGAATGTTTATGTCATTGTCGATACAAGTGGTTCGGTAGAAACTAGAAGACTAGCCCAGCTTCTGGATTTTTTTTACGAAATTAAAAACAGGGTAGGCAGACAGAGCAAGGTGATTTTCTGGGATAGTGACTTGCAGAGAATAGATTCTCTTTGCGATGGTATAACTGAAATTCCAAGAGGTGGCTATACAGAAATTGCTCCCGGAATCAAATATACCGCCAGCCGTTTTTGCAGCGAGAACGACAAACTTTTTATCATCAGCGACTATTGTGACTATCTGGATGACTGGCTTACCGAGATAAGAAAGCTTCGTTGTTCCTGTTACGGAATCTGCTGGACAGACAACCGAAAAGAGATATCTTGTCTGGATGAAGAAAAGTTTTACGAATTTTGCAAGGAGGTGGAGACATTGTTCGTGGAGTTGTAAGAAAATTTGACAGCATAGAGTTTTGTGATATATTTATGCGGTTGGAGGAAAAACTATGTTTGAAAATTTAAAAATTGGTGAAATTGCCAGAACTGTTGTTCGTCAGGTGCTGGAAGCAGGAATTTCTGATGCAGAACTCAATAATCTCAGAAACCCAGACTACTGCAAGCAGTATTTGGGACTAAATGTCCCTATGCTTATTCCGTATGAGGGCGAAATTGTAAAGAGGTATTATGTAGAACCAGTAAATGTAAACGGTGAGAATTATCTTCTGACTAATGACTGGTATGAAACTCCTCTAAATAATGACCGTTCGAAACTGCTTGAATGGCTGCAAAGTCAAGAAAAAAATGTTCTAAGAATTAATGTTTCAAGTGCAGAAGCTGCTGAAAGTATAAAAAACTCTCATGCAAAAATAATACTTGTAACACTGAATGATACACCTGATGAAAATACCCTTACCAAGATTGTAGATGCAATCAGAACTGAAACCAATGCAAGAATAGTGTTAAATTTGGTACATACTGACATTAAAGAACTGCCTGACTGCACTGGCAATGAGGGTGGGCTTTTCAAAAATTGCAAATACTTTGGAGGGCTGGGACTGCCGAAGTGCTTTGAAGCAGATTTGAGCATTATGGATTTTGATAATTGCCCTAACTTAATGATGCTTAATGCAAA
Source organism: uncultured Treponema sp. (assembly GCA_946061765.1). Classification (GTDB taxonomy): domain Bacteria; phylum Spirochaetota; class Spirochaetia; order Treponematales; family Treponemataceae; genus Treponema_D. The sequence goes on along the minus strand of CAMGTC010000192.1, from coordinate 3,666 downwards.
TAACAAAAAATATACTACTCATGATTTTGTTTTATATTCAGATGGTGGTAAAACACTTTATATGTGTCCTCAGGGTAGGAAAAATATTGAAATCCCAGAGGGAATCACAAAAATTTCGGAATATGCATTTGCTGGATGTAAAAATCTTTCAGAAATAACATATTTAGGAACAACAACTCAGTGGTTTTCAATTAATAAAGAAGAGAACTGGGATGAATGGATTACCATTAAAGTAATTCATTGTTCTGATGCCGACATTATTTTCAAAAACAAGCAGAAAGATGAAAACTGATAGTAAACCTGTTCTGAAACGGCGGTCGCTTTGCGGCTAGCGTTTCAGAACACGAGGGAAAAATGAGATTTTTTAGGAGTAATTACTAATGGCAAAAAATTGTCTTGAAGGTCTTATTGATAGTATTGTGGGAACTACGAACACTGATTTTGAGCAGCGTTTGCACATGCTTGCAGATCACATGATTTCACATTCTTTTTTCTTTCCAAAAGAGATTGTTGATAATCAGCATGAAAAAATAATTTCTGCCCTGAAAAATAAAGAATCTCTTCCAACTCGATATTCTACAGTTCCAGAGTGTTATTGTTTTGCTGATGGTACAATACCATACTTCAAAAATAAAACCGAAGCAAATAAAGCGACTGATATATTTTATAAATTCAGAAATAACAAAATTCCTGTAAAAGTTGATAAGGATGGAAATTACTCTGTAAGACAGTTGATCAGGGAAACAACTGGTCATATTATTAGCCAGGGTGCAATAAGTACAATTACTTATGCAACAATTTCTCATATATGGGGACAGGCTTTTAATCCTATCTTTTTTACCAGTTTATGGAATATTTTTATTGTGCCTACCTATTGCAATCCAATTCTTGATAAAACCGATGATTTGCCAGGCAATGATGTTTTTGCAAAGGAAGTCACTTATATAAATAATGTATATAAGAAAATCTGCTACGAATATTATGATGTAAAAACCAAGATTGAAGAGTTTAAGGAGCTCGGTTTCGATATAACAGCTTTTGTTTCTTATGACAATGTTGATTATTCTATAAAAGAGCTTCCAGCCTTCCCTGAAATTACTGAAAAAGTAACCGTGAAAACAAATACTGTCAAAACAGATGGCAGTCAGGCTCAAACTGTTGCTCCTACTACGGATAATCAAACAGCTACAGAAGATTGTCTTATAAGAGATTTGCAGACCATTGGCATGAGAACTTTTGTGGAGTTCTATGAAGCCTTTGCTGACCCTGAGTATACAATGACTGACATAAAATCAATGCTTGATACATGTGGTTATTCACCAAACAGTATTAATACAAAAGCATCTGTTGGTAGACGCATTATTAGAAATGGACAGGGACGAGAAGCACTTGAAATAATAATTCAAGCCGCAAAAATTGATGAAAATATTCGACAGAGAGCACAAGATTTACTAAGTTTAGAATATTAGGAGTCAATCATGTTAATTGAAAACGGAATCTTAAAAGCCTACGACGGTGATATGAAGAATGTCGTTATTCCGGAAGGCGTTCGTGTAATTGCAGGCAATGTCGAGGATAGTGACAGAGGCAAACACTTGCAAGGTGTAAAAACCGACGGTGTTTTTTATTTTCCCTTCAACGCTTGCGACTCAATAGAAACTGTGACAATGCCAGACAGCGTGGAAGAAATCGGTCCAAAGGCTTTCGAGCATTGCAAGAATCTTCGTAGCGTAAAATTCTCCAAAAATCTCAAAACAATCGGACTAAGTGCATTTTTAGGCTGCAAAAAATTTACTGAGATTACGCTTCCTGCGTTAGTTACGACAATCGAGCAGTGGGCTTTTGACCTCATTGATATTGATGTCTTCAACTTTGAAGGAACTCTGGAGCAATGGGATAAAGTAGAGCTTAGTGATGAAACTTTCAAAGCTTATCCGGTTGTTAATTGTTCTGACGGCAATATTATTGCGTAAATGGTAATTTAAAACAAATTTGAAGGTTTATTATGACTGAAATAACATTAGAGGCAAAAATGCTGCAGAAGGAATCAAACAACAAGAATCGCATGATAAGGAAATCCGCATCTGCGTGACAGGGCTTCTTGATCAGCGTATTTAGCTGATATTACAAAAGCAATAGAAGAGACTTACACGTCACAAGATTCTGTACTGCTTGATTTTAGCGGTACTACAGGACTTCCGGATTTTACGATTAGTGGAGTAGGAAAACAGCTTTGCAGTACCAGAAGGGGTAACAAAAATCTGCAAGTATGCATTTACATCCAGCAGCAGTAACGAATTATCACTACCGGCAAGCTTGAATTCAATTGGTAACTGTGCAAGCGTGTATATATCGATTCTTTAATAACGCTTGCAGATGGAGAAGTATATATATCTAGTCAGTGGACTGCTACTGATATGCCGCAATTTCTGGAAATTACCAGAGCGTTAGTCTTTGATATACAGGAAGCATATTAGGAGTTGTATAAATGACAAACTTTCAGCTGCAAAGATTAAGGCTGTGAAGTGTTCTGACGGAGATGTGGCTCTATAGGGACCTCATGATATAACGAATAACGTCGCAAACGCTGGCGCATAAGGAGTAATAAATGGACATTAAAATCTATAGAACAAAAGAAAATGAAAAAGAGATTCAGGATATCTTAAATCTTACAATGGATTTTGAATCAGCAAAAAAGCAAAGCTATCATTATGTAGGATTTGCACGTGGAAGTGCTGGATATTCTAGCGCTCACTGTAATAATATTTTGCATGGAACTGATATGTTAGATGCTTTTCTTAGAATAAACAATGAAGATCAGGTTGCATCTTTGTATCCAAAAGCAAATTATTCATTTATTCCTGTTGTTAAAATTGGTAATACACAAGAAGACCATTTTGGTCAGTATGATATCGATGATGAAAAAATTGAAACTTATCTTGCTGATGTCGTTAAGGCTAATGATGAATATCTTAAAACAGAAAAATTGATTTTTGAGTTTGGAGATTTCAATAGCAGACAGGAAGAAGTCTTTGATAGAATTCGTCCTGTTATTAAAGAGTTTTTTAGCCGCAGTAAATTTATCAAAGAAGTTATTATTCTTTTGGATTATAAGCATCCATTTTGGGATAGAACCTTCTTCATTTAGTCGAGCAAAAAGACCTTCTTACGGGTCAAAAAAAATTCAAAAAAAATTTGACATTTAAGCTGTAGCCCCTAATGTTATGTGTGTGAAACGGATGAGTTTTCATCAATCTCACTTCGTAACAGTAGGGGGTATTTTATGTGGGATACAATTAAAGTAATTATTGGTTTATGTATTATGGTGATTCTTGGTGGCATAATTTTTGTTGTTGCCACTTTACTATCACCAGTAAATCCTGCTGAAGTTGCACAGGGACTTCCTGCCGTTCCGGTAATTGTCATTGTAGGTCTTGTAATTGTCTTAATTATGGAGTTTAAGGATAAATAGGAATGGAAAAATTGAAAAAACATATATACTTCACTATTTTTAACCTTCTTTAATTTTGTAAATCCTCAGTTGTTGAAACAACTTGCGGTTTACAAAATTAAAGAACTCTTAAAAGAGCAGCCTCTCAATCCGTTTAACAACGCCGCTCTCGTAAGAAACACAAAATAACGTGTTCTCCAATCTGATGTGTTAAG
>CAMGTC010000191.1 GCA_946061765.1 uncultured Treponema sp. | reverse complement strand
TTCCAATGCATTCACAGAATTCTGAAATGTTTTTTTTGTCTTCGTCGTCTAAAGTAATTGTTAAGTTTGCCATAATAATACCTCTTTTATATGTGAATTACACATGATTATCACATATTTTTCACTGTAAAACAAGTGTTATTTTAGCTGATAAAAATCTTCTGTGATGGCGATGTCATTTTTTCTTTGTTCCTTATCTATAGAAAAATTTATTTTGTATGCTATAATAAATATGTTACATTCCAAGGAGTGTAAGATAAAACCGCTAAAATAGCGCTCAATCGATTGTTGAAACAATCTTCTTGACTTTTTATGGGAGGCATTTTATGGAAATGACAACCATTCAGCTTGAAATCCCCGTGGCAATGAAGCCGTACATATCCACTGAGCCAAAAGAAGAACTTGTGCAAAGGGCACTTCTTTTGCATCCGTACATCAAAAACCTTACTATATCACACGGTCGCGCCGCCGAAATTTTGGGCATCTCAAAATGGGAACTGATAGAACTATATGCCGACGAAGGAATTCCGTACATTGATATGCCTTGGAGCGAAGTTGAAAAAGATGTGGAAACATACGACCGCCTAAAAGCAAAAAAGGTCGCACACGCATGATTGTCGTTTCCGATACCACGCCACTTATTTCTCTGCTTAAGATACATCGTATAGATTTGCTGCATAATCTTTTTGATGAAGTTCAGATTCCACAAGGCGTTTTTAACGAACTTACTGCAAGTCAAAATTTTGCAAACGAAGCAGAAGAAATTTCTAATTGTGATTTTATTAAAATTAAAAGCGTAGACACTCGGCAAGTTTCTCTTTTTCAGAGAACGACAGGACTTGACCTTGGGGAAAGCGAAGCTATAGTTCTTACCGATGCAATAAATGCTGACATCATTCTTCTTGATGAAATTCACGCAAGAAGAGTTGCTGAAAGCATAGGTTTTAACATAATGGGAACTATTGGAATTCTTAAGACTGCATATAGGGATGGTTATATTTCTGCAGAAGAAATTAAATCTGCGGTAGAAGTTCTGCGTAACAGTGGCAGGTACATTAGCGAAACACTGCTTAACAATCTGCTTAATTCCCTTTAACATTTATTCACCATCCTTTGCCAGCTGATAAAAATCTTCTGTGATGGCAATATCATCTTCTGTAAGTCCAGTGTTTTTATCGTAGCGGTCGTCTGTATTTACATACAACTGATTCAAATCCAGCATACGGGAGAACATTTCTTTTTGCTGTTTTAGGTTTAATTGTTTAAATCGTTCGCTTTCTATTTCTTTGCGGAATTCTTTTACGCGCACATTGTAGTGCAGAAAATATTTTGAGCAGAGTTCATCGAAGGATTCTGTAAGTTCTTCAAGAGATTTGCAGACAGAAATCTGTTCCAGTGCAGTTTCGTTTTTCTTTGCAAGCTCAAGATAGACGAATGAGCCGCCGCCTTGCCAGTTTACAGATTTTGAAATGCCAGTTTGGTCACCGTTTATAACATTTTGCAAACGCACAACACTGTCATTTTCACCGTAATCAAGTTGCTCTATGCCGATGTACTGACGGTTCATTTTATGAGCAACAGCGGCTGTTGTGCCTGAACCGAGGTGATAGTCGAGAACTATGTCGGATTCTTCTGTTGCCATTTCTATAACTCTATTCAATAAGGCTTCTGGCTTCTTTCCGTTTTTGAGTTTTACACCACCTTCTGGTGCAATCCCTGTAGTTTTTATGTCAGCCCAAAGGGAGCCTAACTCTTTTAAAATCACTTTATTTCCTTTGCGATCTAGTCCAATATTTTTGGAATAAAAACGAACCATTCGTCCACGATATGTATATATGTTTTCTTTATCTTCCCTTATATAAATATCCCATCCATCACTTTTTCTAGAGCGTTCCATAGCTTCTTTTAGACCAATCCCAGGTCCCTTCGGTCCAATACCCTGAAATATTTTATCTGCATTTTCAATAACAAATTTTGTTACAGCTTCTTTGGGTATCTTTTTGTCACGTATAATTTCTTTTAAAGTTTTTACTTTCCATTTTTTAAAATCTTTTTCCTCATCCATATTAATTACAAATTGATTGTAAGCGGTATCATATTCTCTTTCTATCCAAATTGGTTTATATTTTCTAGCGTAGTAATTCTTTGCATAATACAAACCATATTCACAATTCTTAGGCATAAAAGGATTTTGAAATTCGTTTGCAGCACCTTCATTCATTTTTATTTCTACTATTTGAATAAAATCAAAAAGCTCATTCATTAGAACTTGAAGATAAGCCATTTCATTATCATCGCATTGTACAAATATAGTTCCATCTTCTCTTAATAATTCATGAGCAATTTCTAAACGATTCTTCATAAATGTGAGCCAACTAGAATGGTTAAAATTATCATTGTAAGAAAAACTGTCGCTTCCTGTGTTATAAGGCACATCAATATAAATCAACTTCACTTTTCCGGCAAATTCCTTTTTAAGCGAATGAAGTGCAAGAAGGTTGTTGCCTTTAATAATCAGATTGTCGGTTATGGTGTCTTCTGCTAGTCCGCGTTTTTTGTTTAATTCTGCATCACGGTTTAATTTTGTACATTTTTCAGATTTTCCTTTTTCATATCGTTTTGTATTACAGAATGCTTTCGGGCTGAAAAGGGAGTCGATTTCGTCCTGTGCTAAAACTTCGTTGTAAAAAACTTCGCGGCGTTTGCTTTGTTTTTCTTCGTATTCACCTTTCTTATCGTTATACTCATAATAGATGTCCAAGCCGTCTTCTTTTCTCTGTCCACCTTCAAGTACGCAATCTTTAAAAGGAAAATTCAGAACAACCTCGTTTCTGTCGAGCAAGGACGAATCTCCCATGTAAAGCCCGATTTTCTGCCCTAAGTATTTTGAGTAAGAATTACAGGCAGAAGAATATTCTAAAAATTCCTTGAATTTTGCTGTATTAAAAACAAAACTGTCCAAAATGGGCAAAAAGAATGCTTTTTTAGTTTGTGGATTTTTAAGCAAAGGTTCCAGCAGCTTTATATTTCCATTATCTGCACAGTCTTTTATTACATTGATTTTTAAGTTTTTATTTTCATCTGTAAAATCTGGTATTTCGGAAAGAATTTTTTCTACTTTTGATTTTAAGGCGTTTGTTTCTGGTGTGTCGATAAAAGGCATTTGTTTTTGCTCCGTTTATGCTAAAAGCAAAGATTTATAGCAAAAAGATTATAAAATTCGCTATTAAAATAACTATCGGTTAAATAATATATCGTATTGAGAGTAAATATAGCGAAAAGACCATTCTTTTTAGCGATAAGCAAATCTAGAATGAAATTATGAATGCAAATGAACTTGGAAAATTGTATGCTGAGAACATAAAGAGAATCAGGCTGCTAAAAAACTTAAGTCAGGAGAACCTGGCAGAACTGGCAAATGTAAGTAGTGCTTATATAAGCGAAATCGAAAATCAAAAGAAAATCGGAAAATTTGAAACAATTGCGGCTATTGCTAACGCTCTGGAAGTAGAACCTTACGAGCTTTTTTTGCCTGCTGGCAGTGTTATAAGCCATAACGAGCGCCGCACAAAAGATTTAATGAAACGTCTGCGTGCAAATTTCAGCGAACTTGTTGATACAATGGAAGACTTCTTGAAAGATTAAACAATAGAATATGCTTAATAAATCTGATAAATTCTATTTATGCCATCAGATAAAATGCTTTTTGTAGCAGACATTCCAGCGTTTCTTATTTCGTTTCTTGGCTTGCAACAGAAACAAATCAAGATATATCGTTCTAAAGGTCTTTTAGCACACCTTTTAAAACGCAAGCATTACAAAGCAGCAAAATATCTGGACTTTATTCCTGAAATCATAAATGCTCCAGATTATGCGGGGTTTTATGATGGACAAATTGAACTTGTAAAAGTAATTAAAGACAACATTTTTTTGAGCATAAAACTTGATGAAACAAAAGACTTATATTATGTCGCCACACTTTTTGATGTAAGTGAATCAAAGATAGAAGCTTATTGCAAATCTGGAAGATTAAAGAAACTTGACAAAAGCTCTCTTTCTCTGCAATAATATAGTGAAATTTGACGAGCAGGAAAGGCACCCTGCGCTCCCGAAAGGGAACCTGATATGATGGATACGCCGCCCATCCAAATTTTTTATAAAGCCACCAGTTTTGAGGTGGCTTTTTTTGTCTTTCGTGAACGCGTAAGTTTCTTACTTTCTGCCTTTTATAAAAATCACTGCAAAAATGAATGATATTACGTCGCTGAATAGAGAGGCCAGAGCATGGTTACGATGTAGTGACTGGTAACTGCCATAATAATTGACGATGGGAAATTACCACGATTGAAAGCTGAACGATGAGGGAAGCCATACCGATTGATAGGATTCTTGAAAGAAGTGAAGCTTCCAGAATAGCCCGGAAAATATAAAAATGTGTAAAATCCCATCAAAAATTTGCTTAAAAATGTGTAAAATTAAGCGAAATTCTCTTTATTTTTGTGTAAAAATTTCATAATATTCATGTATGTATAGAAAGACTTTGCTTAAACTTGCAGAATGGAAATCCTCATCCCGAAGAAAACCTCTTGTTTTGAAAGGTGCCCGTCAGGTAGGAAAAACCTGGCTTATGAAAGAGTTTGGCAGACTGCATTATGAAAAAACTTTTTATTTTTCTTTTGAAAAGGATGTGGAGCTTGCAAAGATTTTTGCCACTAATAAAGATCCTTACAGAATAGTTTCACTTTTGGGAACAATCAAGAATGATAAAATCGAAAAGGAAAAACATCTGATAATTTTTGATGAAATTCAGGAATGTCCAGATGCACTTAATTCCTTAAAATATTTTTGCGAAGATGCCAATGACTATCACATAGTCGCCGCAGGGAGCCTTCTGGGAACATTGCTCTCAGAGCCGATGAGCTATCCTGTAGGAAAAGTTAATCTTCTAAATGTTTATCCGATGGATTTTGAAGAATTCCTTGAAGCGGTAAATCCGTCCCTTTTAAAATATCTTGAAGAAACTCCGCCGCAAGAAATCATCGAGATTCAGCATACAAAACTTATAGAGCAGTATCATGATTATCTGATAGTCGGCGGCCTTCCTGAATGTGTTGCAAGCTGGGCAGATGAAAAAAATTCTGGAACCGTTTTGCAGATTCAAAAAGAACTCCTTTCCTTGTATGAAAATGATATTGCAAAACATAATAAAAAAATCGATGCAGGGCGTATTTTACTTGTGTTCAAAAGCCTTGTGACTCAGCTTTCCAAAGAAAACGAGAAATTTATATACGGTTGCGTAAAACAGGGGGCTCGTGCCAGGGAATTCGAGGTGGCTATAGAATGGCTTGTAAGTGCAGGGCTCGTTCTTCGGATTTATGATGTAAAAAAGCCTGAAAGCCCGCTAAAAGTATTCGAAGATTTTTCAAGTTTTAAGCTTTTCTTTTTTGATGTAGGGTTAGCAAAATGTGCCGCACAGGTTCAGAATAAACAGATTGTGCTTGATTCTGATTTTCAGTTCAAAGGTGCTCTTACGGAAAATTATTGCTTGCAGCAGTTCCATTCAAATCTTGAAAACACCATTCATTATTATTCACCGGCTCAAAATTACGAAGTAGATTTCCTTTTACAGGATGAAATGCAGATAATTCCAGTTGAATGTAAAGCAGGCGGAAATGTAACATCTGC
>CAMGTC010000190.1 GCA_946061765.1 uncultured Treponema sp. | reverse complement strand
TCACCAGAAGGTGGTTATATGCCAGCCTTTATTTTTATCTTGATTTTGTATAGAGAAATGACAATGAATTTCTTAAGAATGGTTGCAGTAACAAAGGGAACAACAATAGCAGCTCGCAAGGGTGGAAAAGTAAAAACAGTAGTTTATGTAATTTCTGGTTTTTATGGTTTCTTCCTCGAAACTTTAGTTCGTTTTAATGTTGAATTAGAATGTTTTGGAATACTAAAGAACGTGTCTTTAGGACTTTTTGTTCTTTGTGTTGTTCTTTCTTACATTTCATTCACAGATTACCTTGCTCACTTTGGAAAGGTTTTAAAAGAATTAAAATAATCCACAGAGAATACGTCGAGTCAAGGCACACGTACGCTTAAAGCCTTGACTTTGCCGTTTTTAGGTTTTGTAATAAACCCTAAATAAAAATGCCCGGAGCTTTAATTATGAATTGCACTTCATTAATCTCCGGGCTATTTATTTAACCAGCAATAATTTTAATTGATTTAGGTTTTTCAATCTCTTTTTTATTCATGTTGATAATCAAAACTCCATTCTTAAAGTTTGCCTTAATAGAATCGGTATCAACATCCTCTGGCAGAGTAAAACGTCTGTTGAAATCAGAATAATTTCGCTCTCTCAAAATAAATTTTTCTTCTTTATTTTCAGTTTTCTTTTCTTGTTTTGAAGCAATTGTTAAATTGTCTTTGTTAAGTTCAATTTCAATATCCTCTTCGCTTCTTCCAGGAAGATCCATTTCCAAAGTATAAGAATCTTTATTTTCTTTTACATCAACTCTAGGTGTAGAGTAAGAATAAGTCTTTACGCAAGCACTTGGGGAAACCCACAAATCATTAAGAATAGTATTAAGTAAATCGTTCATAATTTTACCTCTCAAAAATTGAATTATTTTGTAAGTCCAAAGCTTACACTAAATATATAGCAATTTTTGTGCCAAGTAATAAATATGTAAAAAATTTTTTTTTTTTGAACGAATTTTACTCAAGACCGGCTTTTCATGGCTTGGTACCCGCGGTCTTCGCTTTGCTCAGACTTAAAAAATGGTCTCAGGACCATTTTTTAACCATTCCAATCCGGCGTATGCTTTTAATCAAAAGTGAAAATTTAACCCAGAAATTTTACTTCCCGGACTTAGATTTGTGTCAAATTTACTCACTTCGAAAAGACATTTTGAACCAGTTGTTTAATATTGATTACTTTTACAACATCTTTTTCGTTTTCAGGGCAATAAATCGAATTAAATCCTAAAGATTGTGCAGTTTTAATTCTTTGTTTTGCTTTATTAACAGGTCTAATTTCTCCTGCAAGACTTAATTCTCCAAAAACTACGGTGGATTTTGCAAGAGCTAAATCTGTTCTGGCAGAATAAATGGCAGCGGCTAAGGCTGCATCAATTGAACTTTCGTTTAATTTTACTCCACCGGCAACGTTTACATATATATCCTGGTCGCTAAGGCTTAATCCGCAGCGTTTTTCAATAACAGCGGCAATTCTTGCAACTCGGGCAGAATCTATTTTTTCACTGTAAATTCTGGAAATAGAAGCTTTGGCCGGAATGGTTAATGCTTGAATTTCAACTAAAAATACCCGGCTGCCTTCAAATACAGGGGTACAGGCAACTCCCGCCGGTTGAGATTCACTTCTTTTTGTAAGAAAAAGTGTAGTTGGATCTATCACTGGCGAAAGACCTTTTTCTGACATATTAAATATTCCAAGTTCATCTACAGAACCAAATCGGTTTTTCTGGGCATGTAAAAATCTTATGTCATCATTATTTTTTTCAAAAGAAATTACTGTATCCACCATATGTTCTAAAGATTTTGGGCCGGCTATAGTTCCTTCTTTTGTAACATGTGCTGTCATTATTAAGACAGAATCTCTTTCTTTTACCCACGAAATAAATTCATTTGCACAATATTTCAGTTGATTTATAGTTCCAGGAATTAAGCCTGCTTCTACAGAATAAATTGTCTGAATCGAATCAATAATAACTAAAACAGGATTTAAAGAATCTAATGCGTCAAGACAATCTTCTAATCTTGAAGTGCATAAAAGCTGAATGCCAGAACAGTCTAATCCAAGGCGGTCTGCTCTTTCTTTAATTTGCCCCGGTGATTCTTCTCCGCTTACATAAAGGATTTTTTTATCTTTTGCAAAACTTTTACAGGCAGCAGCTACGGTTTGTAATAACAGAGTTGATTTACCAATTCCTGGTTCGCCGCCTAAAAGTATGGCAGATCTTTTGGTAGCACCTCCACCTAATACTCTGTCAAATTCTGAAATTCCGCTTATAAATCTTAAATTGTCCTGAGCCTTTACATTTTCAAGGTTAATGGGTTTTGCTTTTTCGGCAAGTTCAGAACCTCTTCCAGAAGGACTTATGGCATTCTTATCAATAATTATTTCTTCCAGAGAATTCCAAACTCCACACTCTGGGCAACGGCCCAACCAGGTTGCCTGACTATAACCGCAGTTACTGCATTTGTATAAAATAGAACCGTTTTTCTTTGCCATAATGAGCTCCTTTAAAAATAATAAAAAACTATTTTAAAATTATTGACAAGGGAAAGTGCTTATATTATATTGAATTTAGCTTGTAAATAAGCTGATAAACTCTCTCCGATGTCCAGCAATACTGGACAAACAGAGTTCTCTCTAGTGTTACTATCAGGGAACTCTGTTTTATTTTTAACGATAAATTTCCCAAACGGCAACTTTTTTTTACAATTTTTTTGTTTATTGAGTAATAACAGTATCTGCAGGAACTGATTTAGTAACCCATGTATTTCCACCAATAATGGAATTTTTTCCAATTACAGTGTCGCCGCCTAAAATTGTGGCATTTGCATAGATTGTTACATTATCTTCGATTGTTGGGTGTCTTTTTTTATTCTGGAGATTTTTCTTTACGCTTAAAGCTCCTAAAGTTACTCCCTGATAAATCTTAACATTATTTCCAATAATACAGGTTTCTCCAATAACAATACCTGTTCCGTGGTCCATAAAGAAAGATTCTCCAATTGTTGCTCCAGGGTGAATATCAATTCCAGTTTTTCCGTGAACATGTTCACTCATAATTCTTGGAATTAAAGGTACTCCGCAATTAAATAAAAAGTGTGCAATTCTATGGACTAAAATAGCCTCTAATCCAGGGTAAGAAAGAATAATTTCTTCATCACTTTTGGCAGCAGGATCTCCTAAATTACCGGCTTTTACATCTAATGCCATTAGTCTTCTGATTTCAGGAATTTCTTTAATCAAAACAATTGCAGTTTTTTCTGCAAGTTTAAAGCAATGTTTATCCTGTATTTTTTCTTCTGGCATAAATTGCTGTCCTGTATAAATTAAGGCTTTTTGAATCTCTCTTGTTAATTGTGCAATAATACTATTAACTTTTTGTCCTGTAATATATGGTAGGTTAGTTGGAGTAATTTCTTCTGCATATTTAAAACCTGGGAAAATTAAAAATTCCAAGTCCTGAAGAATCTTAACAACATTCTGGCGGTTTGGAAAATTTTCTTCATCACTTCTATTTATTAATCCGTATTTGTTATATGAATCCAAAATATTGTTAATAAGGTTATCTATATTCATTGCCTACCTCGTAAAATAATAGTATAAAAATAATATAGTAAATATTGAAAACTGTGAATAAATTTTTCAAAAAACTTGTTTGAATTTATTGACTAAATCTCTATCTTTAATTATATTCATAAAACGCACGTTTTCTATGATTTTTGTGTAGAGACTGCAAGCATGCCCCTGTAGCTCAGTTGGTAGAGCACCACATCGGTAATGTGGAGGTCTGCAGTTCGATTCTGCACATGGGCTTAGAAGACTTTTGAACTTTTGAGAACTTTAAACAGGAGTTAAAATATGGGTAGCAAAAAGAAGGGTTCGGTAGAAATTATTGCTTTACAGTGTACTGAATGCAAACGCAAGAATTATACTACTTACAAGAACCGTAAAAACATTACTGGTAAATTGGAAAAGATGAAGTATTGTCCATTTTGTCGTAAATCAGTAATGCATAAAGAAACAAAAGCTAAATAAGTTTTTGTGTAAATACAGTAATTGTATTAAAATTAATTTAGATATTTAATTATCATTTTATTGATAATTTAATATATGGGGCAGTAGTTCAGTTGGTAGAGCAGCGGTCTCCAAAACCGCCTGTCGTGGGTTCAAGTCCTGCCTGCCCTGATTTTTTTTAGTGAGAAGTGGATGGGGCTTTTAGGGTGCTGTTTACTTCTCAAATTCTTTATAGAGGAAAATTGAAAAATGAGTAAAGTAGGTCGTTATTTTAAGGAAAGCGCTGCAGAACTTAAGAGAGTTGTTTGGCCAACAAAAGAAGATGTTTTTGCATCAATCAAAGTTGTTTTGATTTCAACTATCGTAATTGCTGTTCTGTTAGGAGCTCTTGATTTAGGATTCACTTCTTTATTCCGCCTTTTAATGAAATAAACTTTCTGTTTGTTTTTGTTATTTTAGGTTGGTTTTGTTATTAGTATATATTTTAAGGGAATGACATATGTCTAAAAACTGGTATATTCTTCAAACTTATACAGGTTTAGAAAATAAAGTAGAACGAGTTATAAAGAGCTTGTTGGATAAAAAAGAAATTGATCCAAATGTGGTAACTGATGTAAGAGTTCCATTGGAAGAAATTGTAGAAGTTAAAGATGGTAAAAAGAAGAGCCGTATGAATAAATTTCTTCCTGGTTATGTTTTAATTGAAATGGACTTACCAGAAATTGGTTGGAAAGATACTTGTTCTGCTCTTAGAAAAGTTCAGGGTTGTGGTGGTTTTGTTGGAACAGATCCAAATACTAGACCTCGTCCAATTACTAATGATGAAGCTAAAGCAATTTTACAGCGTTCTGGTGTAATTAAAGGTGAAAAAACTGTACGTGTTCACCAGTCTTATAACGTTGGAGATAACGTTAAAGTTATTGATGGTCCATTTGCTTCATTCTCTGGTACAGTAAAAGAAATAAATCTTGAAAAAGAAAAGTTAAGTGTAGAAGTTCAGATTTTTGGGCGTTCTACTCCAGTAGAAGTTGGCTTCCTTCAGGTAGAAAAAGCATAACTTTGTTGATCTTTGCAAATTCAGGGATTTATGTCCCAAACATAAATCGTTAATCCTGTTTTTGGGAGAGGTGCAGGTCCGTTGGACATAGGCATCTCGTTAGTAAGATATCTATATGATACTTACACACCAATATTGGGAGAAAGAAAATGGCTACAAAAAAAGTTACTGCCGTTATCAAGTTACAGTGTCCAGCAGGAGCAGCAACACCAGCTCCTCCAATTGGACCAGCTCTTGGACCACACGGCGTTTCAGCTCCAAAATTTGTTCAGGAATTCAATGATAGAACAAAGTCAATGGAACGTGGTCTCATTATTCCTGTTGTAATTACTGTTTACCAGGATAAATCTTACACATTCATTCTTAAGACTCCTCCTGCAGCTGTACTTATTAAAAAAGCTTGCAAAATCGAAAAGGGTTCTGGAAATCCTCTTCGTGACAAGGTTGCTACTTTGTCTAAGGCAGATCTTGAAGAAATCGCAAAAACAAAGATGCCAGATATCAATGCAAACGATATCGAAGCAGCAAAGAAAATCATTGCCGGTACTGCACGCAGTATGGGTGTAGAGGTGGAGCAGTAATATG
>CAMGTC010000189.1 GCA_946061765.1 uncultured Treponema sp. | reverse complement strand
TGAGCAGGTCTATAACAATTGCGATGATTGCAATGACAAGCATTGCTTTTTCGTATTTTGTCACAGACGGCCTCCTTCATTCATGCGAAATCAGAGACAAGCCCCCTGCGGTACAACCCATTGTTATACGGACGCCCGCACTGGAGGCTTTTGTTCAAGTGGAAAAATCAGCATACTACTATAAAAATCAGGTTTTATAGTAAATTTGACAATAAGCGGAATTTTTATATGTATGTTGGTACCGTTTAAAAAAATATGAGAGAAGAACAAGGTTTTTCTTTATTAGAAATCTAAAGAAATACAGGAAATTATTACAGAAATCAATTCAGATGAAAAAGAATTGCCAGGTACTATTCCTTCAATTAACTTAATGATAATTGATTTGATGAAATCTAGATTGAACGATGGATAAAAACTGTGCAGTTAAATGAAATCTACAAGTATCTTGTTTTTTTTTGATTGTTCAAACTAGAATATTTTCATACGATGTAACTAAGATAGGAAAACACTAATTAATTCCAGACTTAATTTCTTGGAAGTCTAAACGTTCTGTCTGCGGTGCGGTGCTTACAATCCTTTGTCCGTCTTCAAAACTCCTATTGGAAAATCACTTCCGTATCGTAACTTTTCGGAAAAACCCTGTTCACGAATAATCCTACATGACTGTTCACTTGCAAAAGCTGTATCGCAGAAAACATTCGGATATTTTTTGAGCATGTAAAGGGTTTCTTTCAAAGGTCTGCAATGTGCAAGCTGGACGATAACATCAGGATATTCTGCAATAAATTTTTCAAAAACTGTCGGAAGTTCAAAACTGTCTTCACCACAATGAATTAAAATCATCAGTTTATTTCTGGAAGCGCATGAAAAAACTTCATCTGCTAAAGAATGAATTCTCTTGTCAGATAAACACCAGTAATTTCCACGCGGATGGATTTTAAATCCTTCGTAAGGCAATTCTGCTATGGCTTTTTCCACAGAAATTATATTTGAAAGATGAATTTCAGGAATCACCCAGTACAAAGGATGTGGAATAATTTTAAGATTCCTGGCATTTAAAATTGCTTCTTGAATCTCATATCGGATAAGTTCGTAAAGAGTCTGACCTGTAATCAATTTATCTTTCAGACTTTCATTTGCCTGAACAGCAAAACTTTCCTTGCAATAGCGTTCAGATGTTGTAGAAGAAAACCAGATTTCATCTGTTCCAAAGTTTTTAAGCTTTTCAAAAACTTTTTTAGAATCAAAATAGTTTTCGCCCCATTGCCCAAAATGAACATGAAAGTCAGTACTCATTTAAGGTCGCCGTCCAGTAGGAAAATCGACATAAGGATTTAAATACAGCATTTCTCGTATTTCAAGGTAGGCTTCGGGTTTTGCCAGATAATAGAGAATTTCTTCCAAAAGTCTGGATTCTCCGTATTCTCTTCCTTCAAGCTTAAAATTACAAAATCCCATAGGCATATATTTTTCAGTGATTAAATCCCTGCTTATAAAGGTTTTGTTTTTCTTTATCCGTGAAAAATATTTTGTAAAAGGTCTTTTATCAGGACATACAAAATCATCGTCAGTTTCAATAAAAAGTGATGATTGACTTATTCGCTCGTAAGACTGTTTTCGTACAGGACAATTCGGCATACAGGATTCATCGCACAAGAATTCAACTTTTAAGCGCAAATTCTCAGGAATATTATTTAACGCTTCAAAATTATTGTTGAAATTGTAGTCAGGAACAACATATTTAAATGTTTCATCTTTCAATTCTTTTATGAACCTGTCAAAATTATTCAGACATTTTGTTGTTGAAGAAATAAAATGAAAATCACTGAAATTTTCAGAAATATACTTTTTCAGTAAATCTGAGGCTATAATGATTCCGTTATTTTTTGACTGAAATTTTTTGCAAAGAAAATTACAATAAGTATCAGTTAAATGCTGTTCTGTTAAAAGTGAATTACTGAATGTAAATCTTCCTGAAATTCCATATTCAGAAAGAAGAGAGATTACATCGTCTATTTCTGCACTGATTTTTCCGCTGCGGCCTCTTGCTCTTCCAGAATTCCAGATTGCAAATGCAGGAGAACCATAAATAGAACCTATTTTTGCCCAAGGATAAAAGAATTCTGAATAATTATAGAAAACTGGCAGGAATTTTTTATAAAAGTTATAATGAGAGAAAAGACCTGGAAGATGAAAAAAAGCAAATTGTTCAGAAGTTTTAGAATTATCACAAGCATTAAGAGCCAGATTATACCCCCAGCCATATTCCATTGCATTGCATTCTGCCAAAGTATTTCCTTTTACAAGAAAGCCGGAATTTATAAGACTGTCAAAAAATCCTTCTGCATCGTGTATTACAGTTTGTTTTTCAACATTGGAAAAAGAAATCATAATTTTCTCTGCAAGTTCTTCTATAGTTTTTGCTATATGGCTTAAACTTGAAACAAAAACTGCTCCGCTTGAATTAAATGACTGGCATTTTTCAAGTGAATCGTTTTCTAAAACAACTTCATTCTTCTTTTTACTTAAATGTGTTGCACTTCTTAATCTGTATAACATCATTTTCTCCCATAATATGCCTGATTTATGATTTCCAGCAAAAAAGTTTCCAGTTCTGGAATTTTCTCCCAGTCTTCAGACTGAATATACGCCTTTTTTATAAGTTCAAAAGCCTCGTTCATAGACAAACCGTTTTTTTTCATCTGCTTGAACTGATACAAAAAAGCAAAACGCTCCACCTCGTTATCTGGATAAGGTAGATATTCAAAGTTTTTTTCAGGATGTTCAAAATAATAAATACAGTGTCCAACTTCGTGTTCAAGCCAGTAGAATTCGTTTTTTTGAAAGTAAGATTCTTTTGACATTGCAAAAGAATCTTTTCCATTCGGATAAGACTGTGTAGGTTGAAGCTTTCCACCGCTAACTTCTGCCCAGTCACAGTCTTTTACAATTAAAAACGGAACCCTATCCAACTCTACGATTTTTCCGTTATAGCCAGATAGTGAAAGTATCTTCTTCTTAGTTAGAACCATGTTTTTTTAGCCATTCTTCTGCAATCTTGTGATTTAGTTCAGCAACTTTACAGAAATGCTTTGCAGGTTTTAAAGGATTTCTATCTTCGTTTTCATTTGCATTTTTTGCCATGCAGATAGGACAGAAACTTCTGTCTTTGCAGTCAAGACATTCTGGCATATCTTTTTTTCTCAAGGCACGGAATTCTTTTAGTTTTGGAGAATTGTCCCAAATATCTTTCAAAGATTGTGTGCTGACATTTCCAAGGTTTGCATCCCACCATCCTGCACATGGGAAAACATCACCTTCTGCAGAAATTTCGCAGAAACTCATTCCAACACCGCACAAAGGTTCGTTTGCATAAGTATCCCTGTCTTTTGGACCACATTTAAGATAGCCTAAAAGAAGTTCCTTATATTCGTCATCGTTTTCTAGAATATCCTTAATTGTTGCTTCTGTGTCTTCCAATGTAAGTCGGTTTTCAAGATTGTCTGTTGAATGGTCAGCTCTTGCCATAATAATGTAATCTGTTCCGCTTCTCATTTTTAGCGAATGAGCCCATCGGATTACATCTTTATAATGCCCCATGTTCAGTTTCATTGAAGGGCAGGAAACCTGAACCTGAATATCTGCATTGTATAGTTTTAGAATAGAATTAACAGTTTTCATCCACGAACCTGGAAGCTTAGTAATCTGGTCATGAACCTGAGGAACCATACTGTACAAAGAAACCTGAACTGAAACGGAATTCAGTTTTTTCATTTCTTCAATGATTTCATCTGTTAAAACTGTCAGATTTGAAAGGATTGTGATGTAAAAATCTCTCTTTTGTAATTCCCGAAGCCACTTTGGAAATTCTGGATTAAGCATCGGTTCTCCGCCACTGAGGGTAAGCCCCATAACGCCCATCTGTTCACATTCATCTATAATTTTATAAAAAAGTTCACTGCTCATGGTTTTTAATTTTGACTCATGAGGAATATAACAGTGAACACACCTTTCATTACATTTTGAAGTACATTCAATCTGTACTGAAAGTAAATTCGGTACATTTGGAAGATGCTTGTTAAGGAATTCCAGAGTTGTCTGTTCGGCAGCTGGAGTTGGTGTAATTGATTCGATTTTTTTATTCTGTGAATGAAGCCGTGCATAACTGAATCCTTCATCTTTGGCATCTGCTTCTTCTTTGGAATCAGCAATTATTATATATCCTTTATTTTTCAGCATTGTATAAAAATTCAATGCATCTTGCTCAATCTGCTTTCTGTCTGTTCCTGCAAAAGTGCTGCAAAGAGAATCTACAATTTCTTCGAATGTATTACCTTCTCTAGACAAGGGTTTTAAAAATTCATATCCAGCCTCGTCTAAAATCAAATCCTGATGAGTTGAAAGATTATCAATATATCCATAATTTCCAGCAAGTTTTCTAATGAATACAGTTTTTTTCTGTTTTAAATACATAAATCCTCTATAAATATTTGATAGAAAATTAAACCCTGGAAAAAATCCAGGGCAAGTAAACTTCTGTATAAATCATACAGAAAAAAATTAGTAGTTGTGATCACAACATTTACAAGCTGCTGGAGAAGCATGGTCTCTCACTGGACAACCTGCAGCATAACTTCCTGCAGTGCTGTTTTCTGCAACTACAACTGGTGCTGTATAAGCCATAGTTTGCCTCCTTTATAAAATATGTATAACCATTGACAACGGTTCTTTTTTATTTTGCCTTGGCAAAATGAAAAAGACAAAAAAAAATTCGAACGAAGTGAGAATTTTTTTTAAATCGTTTTTGTCAAACGATTTAATGCTATAGCATTAAATCGAATTTTTAGGATGAGGTGATTTTGCAGCGAACCAGAAGCCTGATTTCATTACCATCCACAGCAAAAAATTTTCCAGATTTACAAATTTATTTTTTCTTTCAATTCTGTAAACAGTTCTTTTACGATTGAATTAAATTTTTCACCTGTTTCTTTTGATATTGTTTGAAATGTCTCGTTTTCAGTAAACAGCTGTTTTTCAACTCTAAGAGCTGTGTGCCAACGGAATTTTTCTCCTGCTTCTGGAAAAGCTTTTCTAAAAGCAGAGCCGCTTGCAAGGTTATCTGGATGATTAGTAAATACTAGAGATGCTTCAATTGTTCCTTTTTCTCGCTGTCTGACTTTGATTTTACACAGATATAGCAAAGTTCTGTGTTATTAAAATATCCGCCTGATGTATTCGATGATTTAAACTGCGTAAGTGATTTGTCCCTGTAAAGCACATTGTAGGAAGTTATCTTTGCCACTTCTAAATTAGGAAAATCTTTTTCCAAAAATTCAGAATTAAAGCTCTTCATGCGGTTTTGAAAATTCAGTTCGGAACCAATTACATAAGATAATAGGTTTTTATAATCCCCTATAAATTCAATGGTTTTTGAATCAAAATTAATAGAAACTTCTCTCATATATTGTAAACGTTCGTCTGTAATGTCTCTCATCAAAAGGAGATTGCCCAGAAATTTTTGCAACTCAGCGTGGTTACGGCGACTTTAAAGGCGGCAGGGAACTTCCTGGGGGAAAACTTGAACCAGGTGAAACTCCAGAACAGTGCATCGTTCGTGAATTCCGCGTTGTTTTTTTTATTCTCAAATCTCTTCTTCAATCCTTCATTAATTTTGTAAACCGCAAGTTGTTTCAACAACTGAGGATTTACAAAACG
>CAMGTC010000188.1 GCA_946061765.1 uncultured Treponema sp. | reverse complement strand
GGTCAAAAAGAAGATTTAATTTTGGAAATACAAGAAAAGGACGAGTTGGATCTTCTAAATCTTTTTTATCTTCTGTCTTGTTTGTATTTTGTGTTACAATTTCAGTATTTGCCTGGCTTATGGAATTTGCATCTTCCTCTGTTTGAATGAATTCTTGTTGAGTTTGAGAAAAAAGAGGAAGGGTAAAAATAATTAGTGTAAATAAAATTAAAGAAAATTTGTTCATCTTTTTTCCCTTTTTATCTTGCTGTGTGATATAAAGTTAAAACTTTTGTTGTGTTATTAGCGGTCCAGGTTAAATATAGCATTGCCCCGCGGATATCCCATTCAGTATTTCTTGAATAAGATGAATCACCTTTGATTGAAAAAATTAAAACGTTGTCTACTGTTGACCATTCACCTTCGTAAGATGATGAAACATTGCTTGAATCTTTTATACTTGCAGTAAAAGTTCCGTCATCCATGAATTGAATTTTATTTCCATCGTTATCTGTCCAGGTTCCGTAAAGTGGATTTGGAGTATAACAAGATGTTATAAGTGTGAGTGTAAGTAAAAGACCTGTAAGTGAAAATAATTTATAAAAAGTTTTCATTTTAATACCTCTATTTAATTTTTCTTTTTAATTATTCTTCGCCAACTGTCCAGTCGACTTTTGCCTGACTTAAAAGTTCGCTGCCCGATAAATCTTTAGTTGTAACAAGATAATAACCGCCGCCAGCTGCTCCACCTTTAATCTGAAGATTATCGTATACAGCTTGTCCAGGATACATTCCGCTACAATTTACTGTACCGTGCATATTTCCGTTTGCACTCATATTGGAAGTTGTATCTGTATTACCTGTGAGTACAAAATATTTACCTAAATCTGAGTTATTTCCAATGTAGAAATCGCAGTAATTGTTGTAAGGCATTGTAATTTCTGCTCCAAGGCCTGCAATTTTGGCTGTGTAAGAAAGTGTTCCCGAAATATCTCCGTTGATTGTTTCAGAACCCACTTTATCCAAATCATTTGATTTATGCATGAGGGTGAGTTTTGCTTGAGAAGACATGATAGTTTTATTGTATTCCCGGAACCATTGGTCACGGGTGATTGCTCCATAACCCCGGGAATTTTCGTCTTGAGAGTTGCCTTTATTTCCCTGGCCTAAAACATTAAGGGAAACTACCTTGTAATAGTAAATTGTACCAGCTCTTGCAGTTTCGTTTTCGTCCAGGAAAGTAAAATCTTTTACAACATCATCATTAATTTTACGGAAGGCTGAATCTGGTTTTGTTGAACG
The DNA here is from genome assembly GCA_946061765.1 of uncultured Treponema sp. Lineage (GTDB taxonomy): Bacteria > Spirochaetota > Spirochaetia > Treponematales > Treponemataceae > Treponema_D. The sequence continues at coordinate 4,486 of CAMGTC010000188.1, read as the reverse complement.
GTAAATATTATAACCAGAAGGACTTTCGTTTTCTGGGGCTTTCCAGCTTATTCTTACAGGATAAACTTCGTTTGTGTTGTATGAATAATTGCTTAAACCTCCTAAATCTGAGGTTTTACTTGCTGTAACGCTTGTTGGAGCTGATGGACAAGGTGCAATTTTATTTCCCAGAGCACTTTCAAGATTTTCTGTTATATTGAAAGTTGAAATTCTATAAAAGTTATTTTTTATAATGTCGTATGAATAATAGTTGTCAGAATCTAAAGGAAGACTTGCTAAATCTGAGATAGTTTCTATACATGAATATTCTCCGTCTAAAGTTTGACTTGCATAAATGTTATAATTGAATACTGCATTTTCGTCGTCATAACCTACGGCAGGTGTCCAGCGGAGTTTCACTTTTTCATCATCGGTAGAATCTGTAACTTCGCAAGATGATGGAGGGCTTAATAACCAACCTACAGCTGGATTTGTGTCATTTGGACCAGAAGTAGAAAAAGCTGATTTTTCTATTGAAGAATCTGTATTATTGCAGGCTATTGTCTGAACATAATAGTAATATTTAATTCCTTTTTTAAGATTGTTTGAATCTGTACAGGTTGTATCATTAGTTTCCTGTTTTACTGATTCATAGATTGAAGATTCTGAACTTGTTCTATAAACCGAGTAAGTGATTGTGTATCCTTCTTTTTCTACAGGATCCCAGGAGATTTTTAAATTATCAAGACTCTGGCTTTTACCGTTTATTACCTGTACATTGTCTGGTGAAGATGGGGCATGTGCAGTTAATGAATAGCCCAATGCAAATCCTGTTGGGGCCGAAAGAGCTCCGTTTGGTAAGAGGGCACGAACCTGATAGTAAAATTCCTGTCCTTTTTCATCTTCGTCAATTTCGTTTAAATATTCTGTTTTGTTAGCCTTTATTTGATCAAAAAGCTCCATTGCAATTTGACTTGCCTTTGTTCCCCTGTAAATCTGATATTGGCTGGCATTTGGAACAGGATCCCAGGAAATTTTGATTGAATCAATAGATTTTCCTTTCCATGCTTCTATGTTTTTTGGAGGAGCTAAAAGCCATCCTAAGCCCTGGGTATTTTGATTATTTATATCTGTAAAGTCGCTTGGGTCGTAGCCTTCTTTTATATTTTCCGCACTTACTCTGTAATAATATTTATAGGAATACTCGTCGCTATCTGTGAGTGGATTAGAAAGGACTGTATCCTGATAAGTTGTAGAGTAAACAAATTTTTCGATTACAGAAAAGTCTCCGTCTTCTGGAGTTGCATAAAGACCGTTTGAGTCTGCCTGCATAATAGCCCTTTCTATTCTGTATGATCTTGCGTAAGGTACTGCATTCCAGTGGATTTTAATTGCACCAGAATAAAGGCCCTGGGAAGCAAGAACTTGAGTTGGACTGCTTAATTCTGTAATAGCAGGTGTTTCGTACATAAAATCGTTTAAGTTTATTTGCAAAGATTCTGTATCCATGTCGATTTTATTTTCGTACCAGTTATAGCAGGATGTGGTAAAAATGGCAGAGCAGATTAAAAGGCCTTTAAGTATATTTTTGAATGTATTTTTAATCATATATTTCTCCTTAGTTCCACCATGGTGAAGAATAAATTGGAAGATTTGTGTCTACAATTGTGATTGGAGTTGCGTGAGCTGTACCTAAATCGTAAGGAAAGTAGTTTTGGAATTCACTTTTGTTGTTACTAATACTTACAATAGTTTTATTATTTGTTGTATCTGTTGTATCTTTTATAGTAAGACTCCATTTTGTAGATGTGCCACTTTGTCCAACTTCGTAATTTAAAACTCTTTTGTAAGAAGAAAGTCCTGATTCGTGATTGATTGTTAAGTCCAGGGCTGGAAGATAGTAGAGTTTGTTATTTTCAATACCTTCTATGTAACTTGTATTATCTGCAGTAATAGTAAAATTACTGATTAAGATTTCTGTATTTGCTGGTGAACTTCCTGCGGCAAATCTATGAGTATATAGTGAGTTGTCAAATCCCCATGAAGATTTGTGCTTTACTGTCATTCCTCCACCGTAGAATCCAATATACATATTTCCAGTATAACCATTAAGTGTGTTTTTTACATATTCTCCACCGAAGTCGAATCCACCAGGGATTGTCGGAATTCCTGTCTGATAAATTGCATCAGCCACAATTACACTTACACATTTTGCAAGTTCTATGTCTGTAATCTGGCGGTAGGTGTAGATACTTTCGTCTTTGGCCTGGCGGTCTGTATTTCCATTTCCTGTAATATTTAAGCTGTAGTAGTGTTTTGTATCTCTTAAAACTTTTAAAAGTCCATTACTTTCTTCAGAAGTTTTATTAACTAAACTTGTTGGCTTTGTAGAAATACCATTTTTAGCACCGCTAATTGTAACTGTTGTATCCCATTCACTTTCAAGTCCATCAATTACAGAAATAGAGAATTTTCCTTCTTCGTCAATTGTTACATTTGCAATGGGAATCCAGTTACTGGTAGAAGAAAGATTTTTATTTTTCATATCAACAGTAAAAGAAGTAGGGCAAAGGGCTCTTTCTTCAAAATCCCAGGAAGAATCCCATCTTAAATTTTCCTGGAAATAATCTTCCTGGTCAGAACTTGTATTAATTGAATTTGCGTTTAATCCTTTTATAGAGAAGAGGTAACCCTTGTTTGAAGCTTCTGTAGTACCTTCCGGGAAGGTGTATTTTGTATCGTCTTTTGCAATTTCGTCCCTATAAGATTTTACAAAATCAGAAGAAACTGAAGGTTCATATTCAACTGCATAAACATAAGCCAAGTGAGCATTTTCGTTAGAAATTGTATCGTAATACTCTAAATCTTTAGAAGAAAGATTTGCAACCTTAGTCCATACATTTCCATAATCATGATTTTTTTCTTTACTAAATGGCTTTTTGTAGAGGGTTGGCTGTAAATTGTCAACTTGATTTGGTTTTTCCCAAGTAACATGGATTTTTGAACCGCTTTCTGATTTTGCTGCGTGAACATTCAAACCATATCCAATTGTAGAAGTCTTTTGGATATTATCGTTTACAAATGAATCCCCATAATTTACAGGAGATTCTTCGGTAAACTTTGTAAAATCTGTAAAAGTAAAGGTTTTAGCGTTATCATCAACCTTTAATGGAAGTACAAGGTATCCGTATGGAAGTCCCCATTGAATTTTTTCCTGATTTAATTGATATCCATAATTTTCTTCTGCATCTTTTTGAATATCTTTTAGAGTAAATGTTACATCTCCATTTTCATCGCTTTCTTTTGTACAGCTTGTTCTTCCACTCAAATCCTGAGAATTGTATTCTACAATATCAAGACTGCTGGCTGTTACTGCAAAGGCATCACTAGCCTTTATTTCAGTTCCATCCTTATCTGAATAAGAAAGTCGGTAGATAAGATATTTTTCGGCACCTTCAACTGCATTCCAGGTAAAAGTCATATAATCTTTGTTTGGAGTTTCATTTACCTCAGCCTTAATAAGAGCAGGTCCCAGTGTTCTTACAATTTTACTTCCATTTGTAGAATCTTCTGTGTTTTTGCTATTTGCGGTAATTGTAAAATTAATGTCTTTTCCAGAAAGAGAATAATCATCATAACCATAAGGATTTGTAATTACGCAAGTGTAAAGTCCATTTTGGCTATTGTAAGTTATTTTTGTATTTTCGTTATTGGAAAGGGCTGTTTGGCTATCATCACTATAATATGCAGAAACTGTATAATTTTCGCTTCCTTCTTTAGCCATCTGAACTTCTTTCCAACTTACTGTAATACTTGAATAATCGTAGTCTGTAAAAATTGGCTGAGCAGTTCCCAGTGTATAGAAAGTTTGATCCAAAACTGCATGAATTAAGATTCCGTCTTTTTTTACAGAAAGAGAATATTTTCTGCAGTCTCCAGATTGAGCTTGATGATTAAAGGTGATTTTTCCTTCTTTTTCTATGTAATCGTCTGAAGTTAATGTTGTTGGAACAGGAGGATTCGAATTATCTTCAATTCCGTCAATAACTGGAATGTAGGTGATTATATATTCTATAGAGTCGCCTTCAATTTTATCCCAGCTAAGAACAAATTTATCTTTGTATCCGTCTTGAACTTTAAAATTTGAAATACTTGGAATTTTGTTTTCGTCATCAATAACTGTGATTGTTTTATTTGCATTAATTACTTCAAGATAATCTAGTGGGACTTGTTTAATTTGAGTTGAATCGCTGGTAAGAATATAAAGTTTGTAAGAATAATATCCAGCGTCTTCTTCCGGTTTATCAAAAGTAATTGTATAAGAATTAAGGGCTGTTAAATCATCAGTTGAGTAAAGGATTTTTTCTTCCTGACTTTGGGCCTCTGGACTCAAATCTTTTTTTGTCTGAGTGATTAGATAATTATATTTTGTTGAAAAATTTTCAAAATTAGTAGAGAAGGCTATATCAATTGAGTCTATTTTACTGCCTTCTGATTTATTGATTGT
>CAMGTC010000187.1 GCA_946061765.1 uncultured Treponema sp. | reverse complement strand
TTTCGCCGTAGTTCTGTCGGTCGCGGACGGTGTAGTCGTTCATAGCCTGTTTGAGTGCACTTGCGATTCGTCGCAAGCTATCGCTTGCTTACCGAGTTTTTGCTTTGCAAAAACTCGCTTTCATGCTGCGAGTTTGCGTAGCAAACTCGATGAACATCCGAAGGATGTTCCGTTTACGCGGGCGATTGCCTGCATAAGGTTGTAGCTTTCCATTGGTTTGTAAACATACATTGTAGCAAGGGATGGAACATCAAAACCTGTAAGCCACATATCTACGACTATGGCAATTTTAAGCGGGCTGTCGTTATCTTTGAATCTGGTTGCAAGTTCCTGCTTACGAGTTTTATTTCCAATTATTGCGCGCCATTCTTCAGGATCTTTATTGCTTTCTGTCATTACAACGGCAATGCGGGCATCGTCACCTGGAACAGTAATCTGCTTTGAGCCAACTGTAACCTGCGATGTTGTTCCTGCCCAGTTTGGGCGTAATTCCAGGATACGATTGAAAATCTTCATCGCAATGGAACGGTTATATGCAACAATCATTGCCTTTCCGGTGTACAAGTATTGGCGCTCATTTTCGTAATGGTCAAGAATATCATCAACAAGAGAATTGATTGTTTTTTCGTGGCCAAGAATTTCTTCCATCTTGCCAAGTTCATGCTTACTCTTTTCGATTACTTCTTCATCAGCATTGTTAGCAAGGGCACTGTATTCAGCATCAATCTGGGCAAGAACTTTATCATCAAGCTTGAGTTTGATAACGCGGCTTTCGTAATAAACAGGACGAGTTGCTCCATCTTCAACGGCTTGTGTCATATCGTAAACATCAATGTAATCACCAAATACTTCGATTGTGCTGCGGTCTTCGCGGGAAATTGGAGTACCTGTAAAACCGATATAGCTTGCATTAGGAAGACTGTCGCGGATAATGCGGGCGGTTCCGATTGTGCGATGAGCAATCAAGTTTCCCTGTTCGTCTTTTGAAGTTTTGATTTTTTCAGTCAGTCCGTACTGACCGCGGTGAGCTTCATCTGCCATAACAATGATATTTCGTCTGTCACTTAAAGCGGCACCTGAGTCTACAGAAATTGAAGTCGAAGGGTCGAACTTCTGCATCGTAGTAAAGATAATTCCGTTTGCTTTGCGACCTTCAAGAAGGTTTTTCAAATCTTCGCGGCTTTTTGCCTGAACTGGTTCCTGACGCAAGAAATCTGCGCAATTACAGAACTGAGTATAAAGCTGATTATCCAGATCATTTCGGTCGGTAATCACAACGATAGTCGGCGAGTCGATATTCTGCTGCAAAAGGTGAGCATAGAAAACCATACTGAGAGATTTACCAGACCCTTGAGTATGCCAGAAAACACCAATTTTTCCATCACCGCTTACAGCTAGCTTTGTGCGCTCAACAGCCTTACGAACAGCAAAATACTGATGGTAGCCTGCAAGAATTTTATAAGAATTAATTCCTTCATTATTAAAGCAGATAAAGTTTTTGATGATATCAAGCAGGCGGTCTTTTTTGAAAATGCCTTCAAAGAATGTCGTAAAATCTGCAAAGGCATTTGATTCAAGATTGCCGTCTTTAGTTTTCCATTCCATAAAACGATCTTCACCGCTTGTAATAGTTCCTGCTTTACTTATAAGCTGGTCGCTCATTACACAAATACAGTTGTAAATGAACATAGAAGGAATTTCCTGCATGTAGTTACGGATCTGAGTATAAGCTTCGCTTGCGTCAGTCTGCTCGCGGCTTGGAGATTTTAATTCAAAAAGACAGATTGGAAGTCCATTCAAAAATAAAAGAATGTCAGGCCGCTTGTTTGATTTTTCTATAAATGTCCACTGATTTGCAACAATGTAAGAGTTTTTGTCGCCAGGCTTGCCTGCATTTTCAAAGTCTGCAATGTAGATGATTTCAGATTTAGTTTCGCCGTTTTGGTGATAGCTTACTTCTATGCCGTTTTGAAGGTATTCCATAAAAAGAGCATTCTTTTTTACAAGTTCAGCGTTTTCAAAATTGCGGAGTTTAAGAAGTGCCTCGTCTATTGCAGCCGGCGATGCGTCAGGATTAATGCGGCGGATAGAATCTTCAAGCACAGAATCGTAGAGAGGAGAATAAAAATTGCGTTCAATGTCAGGACCGTAGACATGTTCATAACCAAGAGTTGATGTAAATAATTCTATCAGCGCATTTTCATAAGATGTTTCGTTGTAATCGGACATAAAGGCTTCCTCTCAGATAATTATATCTATTCTATCATAATTTAAGAGATTTTGCATTTCTAAATATTATTATTGACAATAAAAAAAGCCGATAGTATATTTATAATGTTCTCTATTTTGGGAACAATTTATACCAACTAGCAAAGGGGAACTTCTTTTTAATGCGAATAATTGCTCTAAAAACATTAAGAGAATACTGGGAAAAAGAACCGGATTCAAAAGAAGCTCTCTCTGCATGGCATCAGGAAGTATTAGCAGCTTCATGGAATGGACCTGCGGACATAAAAGAAAAATATCGTTCTGCCAGTATCTTAAAGGGCAGCCGAGTTGTATTTAATATCTGTGGAAATAAATACAGGCTGGTTGTCAAAGTCAATTACAAATTCAAAATCATATACATTAGATTTGTTGGAACTCATAAAGAGTACGACAGTATAAATGTGGAGGAAATTTAATGGCCGATATTAAACTTATAAAGACAAAAGATGATTATGAAAAAATCCTCAAACGTATTGATGAAATTTTTGAAGCAGAACCAGGAACTCCAGCAGGTGACGAACTGGAACTCCTTACAAAGCTTGTAGAAATTTACGAAGAAGAAAAATACCCTATAGATCTTCCAAGTCCTGTGACTGCAATAAAATTCCGCATGGAACAGCAAGGACTTAAAAGCAAAGATTTAATTCCCTTTATTGGAAGTAAATCTAAAGTTTCAGAAGTATTATCCGGAAAAAGAGCTCTTAGCCTTAATATGATTCGCAAACTTCACGAAGGTTTAGGAATTCCCGCAGAAGTTCTTATTCAGGAATCTGGAAAAGAATTACCAGACTCTTCTATCATGGAACATGGAATAAACTTTCCATTTACAGAAATGTATAAACGCGGTTGGTTTACAAACTTCTTTGACGGAACTCTGTCTCAGGCAAAAGAATTAAAGGAAGAACTGATAATTAAATTTATTGGAAACTTCAATATTCAGGATGTTGCTCTTTGTTATAACAGAAAGTCAGAAAATAAAGAATCTGAAAATCTTGATGACATTCTTATGGCCTGGCGAATAAGAGTTATGAATCTTGCCGCTGCAGAAAAACTGCCAAAATGGGATAAAGAGGTTCTTACAGAACAATTCTTTTCACACCTTGCAATGCTCAGTGTTTTTGACCAAGGTCCAAAGCTTGCAAAAGAATTGTTAAATAAAGTAGGCATCCATTTTATTATAGAAGAACATCTTGAAAAATCACGCCTTGATGGTTCTTCAATGCTTATGCCAGATGGTAGCCCCTTAATTGCTCTAACCTTACGCTATGACCGCCTCGACTCTTTCTGGTTTACACTTTTCCATGAACTTGCACATGTAAAAAAACATCTGTCAAAAAACAATGCCGCTTACTTTGATGATATTACAAATGAAATGAGCAAAACAATTGAAAGAGAAGCCGACACATACGCAAAAGAAATGTTAATACCTATGAATATCTGGAAAACTTCGGGCCTGACAATTTTTTCCACCCCAATTGCAATAAGGAATTTTGCAGAAAAACAGCATATCAGCCCCGCAATACCAGCAGGCCGTCTTCGCTTTGAGAACAAAAACTATACCGTTTTCAATAATTTGATTGGGAACGGGGTTGTAAGGAAGATGTTTTACAATTAAAAGTAAAATACCAGAGAGTCTTATTTTACTTTTAAGCCGGAAAGTAAAATAAGCGATATTGTTATTTTACTTTTGGAGGAAATAAGGGGAAAGTCTTCCCCTCTCTCCCAAGCCAAGTCGCTCCATGAATCGCCCCTGCAAGCAGTGCCGATTCTCTCCGCTTTGTTGGCTTGTCCGCTACCCCTTCTGCGTGCTCAGACGCCGCCCTGCCTAAAATCGAAGAGCCGTTAAGAAAATTGCAATTCAATTTTTAGGCTCATCGATAAAATCGGCTCGGAACAATTTATTGTTCCGCAACGCCTGCTTTTTTAAAACAATTTTGCTTGCAACAACTCACAGCTTTTTATAGGTCTGTCTGTAATTTTGTCATCTGAATTGATGGTTGAACACAAAATTGGGCTGTTTGGATCATAAACGGTATTTACAGTTTCTTTCCAATTTGCATAACAATATATACATCCGTTTCTGCATGTGTTGTAACTACCGATATCAATACTCTCAATACAGCCACAAGCCTGACGTTGAGATTTATCTTTCTTGAAATCATATTGCAATGGACAAATTCTATTTATTAATTCTGCATTTATACAATGACCGTGTTCGATTCCAACACTTGATAAATCAATTTCTTCACAACAAGATTCAACTTTTATATTGTATTTTTTTCCTATTGCAGAAAGATAAAAAGCAAATTCTTCCATTTGCTGTTTTTCTACTTCAGGGATTCCATTCAGAATTAATCTACTTCTTATCTTGGGATAATAATCGAGGAAACTGATGACACATTTTTCTGTATGGTTTTCTAGTTTTTCAGCTATGTATTCAAACCATTTCTTATGATATTCAATATCATAATGTTCATTAAAAAAGATAGGATCATATCGCCAGATAACTTTTTCTTTTCCAATTCTTTCTGAAAGACGGATAAATCTATCCATAAGTATTGATTTTTTGGGGATATTTACTTCAACAGATTTATCATAAGAAGTAATGGAAAACTGAAAATAATATTTATAGCCAAGATTATCAATTACTTTTAAATTGTTTATAAACTCTTCAGAAGGATTCTTTGTCCAAAAAACAATACATTCAATCTTATCGGGAGATAATTGAATTTTTGATACTTGGTGAATGTTCATTGGATTGCGAATGTATACAAATCCTTCTTTAAGACGATTAATAAACCAATCACCATAGAAAGCAGGAATATCTGTTCTTCGTGATACACTTAATATCATGTTGCCTCCATTATCTTATTTCGATATATAAAAACAACTTCTTTAACAACCTCATTTTTAGGTGTTATAGCTAAATTTGGAGGGTAAGAGATAAAAACATTTTTATTTTCATTAATATTCTTATAATGCCATCCATAAGCTCCGTCAAAATTAAACTTATAACGAGTAATATCAGAAAAATAAGGACTAATAGTTGAATCAAATAAATCTCGTCCTCGGCTTTGATGATTTACATCCTTGAAAATCAAAATAGCATCAGATTTCATTAACTTTGAGATATAATGTTTTAGTAAATGAAGCCATTTAGATCTTCCTTCAGGATTTGATAAACTTGAAAAGAATTTATCAATAAAAATAATATCATATATTTTAAAATCTGGAATTCTATCTTCTAAAACATTAAGATTCAAAATCCTTTTATCTGGAGTAAGCTCTGGATTATGAAATATATTCCATTCTGGATGTAATTCAATTCCAGTATAATCAATTAAGATATTCAAAGAATTATCTGTAATATATTTTTTAAATGCATAATAATCTGGAGAAAAACCGCATCCAATAGATAGAATTTTTAATTCTTTTTTTCCAGTCTCTTCAATTATTTTGGATTTGTTAAGAAAATGATAAGTACTACTTGCATAACATGGT
>CAMGTC010000186.1 GCA_946061765.1 uncultured Treponema sp. | reverse complement strand
CCGGCTCCAATGCAAAATGGAATTCCATGAGAATCTTCAAGAAGAATAAAACCATCTTCTGCTCTAATATTATCAACCCAAATTCCTCGGTCCAGATAAGCTCTAAAATTAATTTTTCTAGGTTTATCTGCTGTAACATGCATAAAAATCATGTCATCCATGGCGCTAACCCAGGTTCTGCGAGAATAATGAACACCTTCTTCATCCTCGTAAGTTACAAGACTGGATGCTTGGGATAAATCTAATTCTGCTCTGTAAGTATCAATACATTTCTGAATTTTTTTATGTTGAAGAGGAAATCCGCATTCTATTCCATAGTTTTCTTTGGCAAAAAAATCAAGGCGAAATTCTCCTGCTGTTTGATAAACTCTTTCGTTAAAACAAGTTCCACTCAAAGTTTGAAATCCCAATTCCTGGGCTTCCATTACCTTTCCTTCTTTTACAAGTTGTCTGATTTCTGGAAGAAATTTTTGAGTATCAGGATTTACACGGTCAATTGGACCTCCAGACCAAATTCCTTCTTCATTTAACTGAAGAATATCATTATTTGGATCTGTTTTTTGCATTACAGCAAGACGACCATTTCCCAAAGGAAAATAAGATTCCCATTTTTCTGGAACTTTATCAAAATAAATTTTATCGTTCATAAATACCTGCTTAAAAAAAAATTCATTTATTTTGTAAACCGAAGTTGTTTCAACAACTGAGGATTTACAAAACGTTCGCGCAAGCGAACACGTAAATAAATAGAGTTTTTGCAAAAAAAACTCGAGACTTAAAATAGATGGCGAAATTTTAACCATCTATTTTAAACGTTCTCATTGTAAAATAAGGCTGAAAAAATCCTAAAAAAAAATTATTTTTCGGGAAATTCATAAGTTTTCATCAAACCTTTTCCTTTTACATTAATTTCTTCCACTTTGAATTTAAGATTATGTCCATGAGATCTTAAATTATCAACTACAGACTGGGTCATTCTAATATGTCTTGGATTACAATTAGACTCCATTCTGCTGGCAACATTTACTGTGTCTCCCCAAATATCATAAACGAATTTATTTTTTCCAATTACACCTGCAATTACAGGACCCGAATTCATACCGATTCTAATTTCAAATTTTATTTTTGAATTCTTATTATAATCAGCCAGATCCTTGTACATTTGCATAGCAAATTTCAACATCAACTCAGAATGATATTTATTTGGAGAAGGAACTCCACACGCTGCCATATAAGCATCTCCAATAGTTTTGATTTTTTCAACCCCAATTCTTTTAGCAGAATTATCAAATCTTTGAATAAGAGAATTTAAAGCTTCCACAATTTCCCTGGCAGTATGATTACTTGTAGTACTTGTAAAATTTACTATATCTGAAAAAAGAACTGTAACATTTTCAAAACGGTCCGCAATTGTTCCGTAATCGCCTTTTCCCTTTGCTTTAAGTCTTTCGGCAATTGAATATGGAAGAATATTGAGTAAAAGACGATCAGAATCATCTTTTGCCATTTGTAATTCAATAGTTGCCATCTGTATTTTAGTTTCAAGTCTAAGCTGACGTTTTTTGTTATTTTGAATTACAACAATAAAAGTAATTGCAACAATACAAAGAAAAATAAAAGCAACTGCAATCCAGAACATAGGCTTTTGATAAATATAAGCCTGTTGAATTAAATCAACTGATGCAGAGCCCTGAGAAAGTAAACCGTCTCCATTCTGACAGAAAACCTGGAATTTATACTTTCCGTGCCTTAAGTTTGTGTACGAAACAATTCTACTTGCAGTTGGTTCACAAAACTCGTTATCAAAACCTTCAAGTTTATGAATAAATCTGTTTTGTTCACTAGATTTATAACTTAAACCTGTATATTTTATGTTAATGTGTTTAGCTCCAGGCGGAATTACAATTGGCTGATCAAATTCCTTGTAAATTTTATCATCAACCGACACTTCAACCAATTGAATGATAGGCAAAACATTTGAAGATTTATTTCGTACAGGATCATAAACTGCAAAACCATCAGCCATAGTAAACCAGATTCTGCCATACTTATCTTTCATACTAAGGGCAGTAGAATTTACCCCGGAAGATTTTAATCCATCGTTTTGATTATAAAATTTGCAGTCAACTTTTTCTTTCAGCCCAGCTGCTACATCCATCAAAGAATTGTAATCTACAGAAGAAATTCCTCTGTTACTTACCATCCATACATAATTATTTTCATCAATAATAGTCTGGAAAATAGAATCAGAACCAAGTCCGTGAGCCGAAGTAAAATTAAAGAATTTTAAATTTTTATTTACATCAAGAAGGTCCTTATCTGAACCTTTAAACAGTGAAATTCCACTACCTGTACAAATCCAGTAATCACCTTTTAAATCCTGGGAAATCTTAAAAATTACATTTCCGCAAAGTCCATTATTTGTAGATATTTTTCTAAAAATCTTGCCATTCTTCATAAGATAAATACCGTCACCATCTGTTCCAACCCAGACAATTCCATAATTATCTTGATAAAGCCACATAATATATTCGCAATCAAATCCATCTGCTGTAGTAAAACTTTTTATTTGCCCCTTATTATCAATAATTGAAAGTCCAGTTGTTGTACCACAGTAAAGATCTCCATTATCAATTTCTATAGATACACGAGTTTTATTACCTGCAAGACCATCATCTTTAGTCCAGTTTAAAATCTTACCATCAGAATAACGAACCATAGCAGGCTCTGAATAACAATTGACTAAAAGATCTCCATTTTTTGCAAGACCAACATGACGAACACGAACATTCTTACAAAACTCAGTAAGATTATTTGTTACCAATAGTTCATTATCATAACACAAAAGGCCTTCATCACTACCAATCCAAACAAGTCCAGAATTATCCTGACAAATTGAATTTATAGAATAGTCCAGATGATTCATGATAAATTTACCTGGACTTATTTTTCCTATTCCCATGTTATCGGTAGCAACCCAGATATTTCCTTCTCGATCACCAATAATTTTATTAATAGAAGTATTTGATATCTGATTATTCTGATCATAAATAGAAAAATCTCCTCCACTATATAAAACAAGCCCTTTTTCTGTACCAAACCACATAGAACCTGAATCATCACAATAAATAGAATATGTAGGAGTAGAATCTAAGAAAGTATCAGATTTTATTTTACTTACATTACCATTTTGAACTTTTACAATTCCATCATTTCCCAGAGAAATCCAGTAAACTCCATTTTTATCCTGAGTTACAGTATTTGCAAAATAATCACTAAATGAATCAAGACCAGCATAATGTTTAAATTCAGAGTCTGTATAAACGTAAAGACCGTTGATTTCGTTTGTTGTCATCCAGATTCTTCCAGCTGTATCACAGTAAAGATCATTTACAATTACATGAGAAATATCAATATTGGAAGCCGCACGTGGAACTACAATCTGACCGTCAGGAGTAACATAAACCACGCCCGAAGCAGTTCCAACCCAGACATTATTAGAAAAATCTTCAGCAAAAGCACGAATTGAATTGTTTGGTAATCCTTGTGCAACAGAAATATGTTTTACAAAATGATTTTTCCCAATTATCTGAACACCTTCATCATTTGAACCAATCCACATAAAACCTGAAGAATCTTCAAAAACTGAACGAGCAGAAATAAAAGAAAGATTAGGATCTGAATACTTATTGGTTGCTTCAAATTCAAAACCATCGAATTTTACAAGACATTCGTATGTACCAAAATAAAGATAACCGTCAGCTGATTGAACTATATCTGCAACAACATTTCCAGGTAAACCATCAGCCGAAGTCCAGGTTCTTGTTACATAATTATTAATATTTGAAAACTGTGCATAAAGCCCAGAAAGAAATGATATAAATACTAAACTCAATAAAAATTTTTTCATAAAATAATTTTACTCCAAAACTTCTATATTTGGAATTCTAATTTTTTATGAATATGCAGGGAAAGACTTAAAATAATTTAAGGTAAAGAAAATTATTTATTTTGATTTGTATTTCTAAAATTGTATAAGCGGAATTTTTTTGGAGTCTGATTCGTTAGTTTTTTGAAGGTACTTATAAAATGACTTTCGCTACTAAAGTTTAAAAAGTTCGAAATGTCTGACGTTGAATAATCGGTGTAAATCAAAAGATTTTTTGCCGCTTCCACTCTTTTATTGATGATATAGGTTGAAATGGAAACACCAGTTTCTTTATGAAAAAGTCTGGAAATATAAGACTCGCTTAGATTTGTTTTAGCAGCAATATCAGCAATCATAATTTTTTCGTGAAGATTTTCGTATATGTAATCAATTGCCAGCTGAACAGCCTTTGAATAACGGGAAGAAGACCTGCAATTTTGCATTATTTTTACATAAGATTCACAAACTTCCTTGTGTATTTCGTGAATTTCTTCTTCAGATTTACAAGTATCAACTTTACGAATGTAAATATCACTCAGATTATAAGCACTTTCCATCTCCAGTCCACCTTCAATACAGTAGCGGGTAATAAAAGCAATAGTAATTATCAAATGATATTTTAAATTACGCAGGGAATTTTCACTCAGTTTTCCAAAACCTTCAACGCAAAGAGGAGTAAAAAGACGATGCATTTCTTCTATATCTCCATTACGAATAGTTTGGTAAAAGGCCATTTCTTTATCGTATGGAATATGACTAATAGAATATTCTCTATTGTAGAATTCAGTTTTTGCAAGTTCGTCTTTTATACCCATTTTTATACCCATAAGTGGGGCCCAAAATCTTTTTTACAAAAAATAAGGGCCCGGGAAATATTTTTAATTTTATTTTGATATTTCTTCAATCACAACATCATCAATGTATATTTTATGGCTTGAATTAATGATTTTATTATTCACAGCACCTGCTGAAATTGTAAAGATAACATGCTCATCACTTTCGCTTGCCATAGTAAAAGTGTGTTCAAAAGTTTTGAATTCTCCAGAAACATTTATTATTTGTGTATTCGAATAAGGAATCCAGTTATCATCTTTTGAACCGTCTCTTTGCAAAGCCCACATAATAGTTCTATCCATATCAGATTTTGCTTTAAAGCTAACATGATATTTTTTACCCTTTTCCAGACTGATATTATTCTGTTTAAGTTGAATCATCCAATCCATATCACCTGTTTTATTTACAGTAAGAAGAGCCATCTTGTTATCTTCATCTTCAATAACTTCAAAAGAAGATTGAGCATTCTGGTGAGCATAAAGTTCCCAAGCAGCTTTTCCTCCACTAAAATTACCATTAAGAAGATTAGAATTGTCTTTTACAAAAATATTATCAACAAAAACACTTGTATCAGGATTTGCAAGTTCCAGGGCAAATGTATAAAAATCAGTTTTTCCAGCAGTAAAATTAAATTGATAATTCTGTTTATTTTTTGAAAGACTGATTGTTTTATTAAGGTCTGCAAAATTTAAAAGAATCTGAGCTTTTTTGGAAGTATAGGCATCAAAAGAAATGATATATTGTTTACCTTCAGAAAGATAAATATCATCCTGATAAATTACAAAATCACTAGCCTTTATATCTTTACCAGAAGAGGTAACCATAAGTTCTCTTCGACCTTTGTCATTAGTAACCCTTACATCGGCATTAATTTTATTTTCAATTTTCCAGCTTCCAAGACGCCCCTTACCTTCCTGGAATTGACCGTTATGAATTAAATTTCCATCAGGCAAAAGATTTAATCCAGCCTTAGCTAAATCAAAAGAACCAATTTTTTCTAGACGGATGTTTG
>CAMGTC010000185.1 GCA_946061765.1 uncultured Treponema sp. | reverse complement strand
GATTTAAGAAAATTCGTTGAAAGAGCTAAAATTATGAATTCCTAAACAAAACTGCAATAAATTATTCTTCCAGTTTTGTTAAAGGGGCTTTAAAAGACATTTTTCTTGGAGTGGGAATATTATCAAAAATTACTGTGTAAACATGCTTTACACAATCAATTTGAGAAACAATTCCCTTTCCCAGAATTTGATGACCTACCCTGTCGCCTATTTCAAGAGCCGATAAATTTTCCATTTTACCCAGAAAATCAGCTTGTGAATCTATATAATTTTTAGACTTTTTATAAAGTTCTTCAGGAAGTTCAACCAGATAATCAAGATATTTTCTGTCCACATCAAATATAAATCGGGATGGGTAGCGACTTGCACCACCCTGCATTTGCCCCTGAGCATCTGTAAGATAGAGGGCATCTTTGGCTCTTGTAGTAGCAACAAAAGCTAAACGACGTTCTTCTTCCATTGCCGCAAGGGAATCAACTTTTTTACTTGGAAAAATATTTTCATTTAATCCAATAATAAAAACTATAGGAAATTCCAGTCCCTTTGCAGCGTGAATTGACATAAGACGGATTTTATCTTTTGGGCTATCTAAATCTGAATTTGTATAAAGTGCCGCATGAGATAAATAATTTTCAAGATTACATTCTTCTCCACAGGAGATTTCATATTCGTAAATTGACTGTTTTAATTCCGCCAGGTTATCAAGTCTTTCTTGACTCCCTTCTGTTCTAAGGGCATATTCATAAGAACTATCGTTCATAATAAAACTAAAAAGTTCAGAAATCTGCATTTTTGAATAATTCTTTGAATAATTTTCAATCAAATCTACAAAAGCTTTTGCCTTTGTATTCTGAAAAATTTCCTCTTCCAAATTTAATTTTAGGGCCTGGTAAAGGCTACCCCCATTATTTTGAACATATTCTTTTAAATAATTAATACGTCTTTCGCCAATATTTCTTTTTGGGCAGTTTACAATTCTTAAAAATGATAAATCATCCTGATAGGCAATCATTCTAAGATATGAAAGAGAATCTTTTATTTCTTTTCTTTCAAAAAATGGAATTCCCGAAAATAAGGTGTATTCAATTTTCTTTTGCTGAAAAACTTCTTCTAGATTTCTGGAAAGATAATGAGCCCTGTACAAAATTACTATATCATGGGCAGATATTCCATCTTTTTTATACTCAATTATTTTTTCTGCGACAAATTCTGCTTCTTCCTGGGCTGACTGGGCATGGAAATATAAAGGACGGGGCAAATTCTCGCTTTGATTTTTTCTGCTGGCAATCAGATTTTTTTCTATCCGGTTTTTATTTTTCGAAATCAAAGAATTAGATAAATCAATAATTCCAGGCAGGGAACGGTAATTTGTCATTAACATGATTGTTTTTACATTGGGAAAATTTTTATCAAAATCTATGAGGTAACGGGCATCGGCTCCTCTCCAGGAATAAATTGTCTGATCCGGGTCGCCTACAATAAAAAGATTTTTATGATAATCACAGAGAACTTTCATAAGTTCGTATTGAATAAAATCTATGTCCTGGAATTCATCAATCATGATATATTCAAGTCTTTCCTGCCACTTTTGACGAATTTCTGAATCCTTTTGAAAGATATAAAGCACAAATTTAAGTAAATCATTGTAATCAAGGCCGAAACACTTTTTTTCCTGATATAAATAACCGTAAAAAATAATATCTTCTACCTTTGTTGAACTAAGATACTTTTGATATAAAAGTTCTAAATCCATATTTACCATATCAAGATAATAATCAGGGTGTTTAAAAAGTTTTAGATTTTCGATTAAATCCCGGGCCTTAGAAAAAGTCATTTGTCTTAGAGTAAGACCCCTTTCCTCATAAATAATTTGCAGCATTGAATCAATATCTGAATTATCAAGAACTAAAAAACTTTTTGGATATTGAACGGCATTAGAATCTTCTTGTAAAACAGAAACACAAAAACCATGAAAAGTAGAAATATAGCCTGTGTCATTATCGCCAGTTAATTTACGTATTCTGTTACGCATTTCGGCTGCGGCTTTATTTGTAAAAGTTACACAAAGGATATTTGATGGTAAAACTCCAATTTCATTTACCAGATAAGCAAAACGATAGGTTAATGCTCTGGTTTTTCCAGAACCTGCTCCGGCTACTACTCTGATAAAACCTTCGCTACTAGTTACGGCTTCCCTTTGTTCCTTGTTTAATTCATCCAAATCCATAGAATTAATATAATATAAATACTTAAACTGTCATACATTTTACACAGTAACTTTTAAAAAAAATGATTCAATGTTAGTCTGATATCAACAATCACATTACGCAGGCTGCTTCCATACCTTGATGAATCTGCATTATGGTTTTAAATCCTTAAATGTTTTTTATTGTAGACATAATGATACTTTTTATATTAAAAATCATTATATTTTGTGCTGATTCTGTGCTTTTTGGCTTTTATAATTTACTTATTCATTGATTTAAAGAAGCTTATTTTACTGGCAATGCTGCAAGATATTACAAAAAGAGTTTTTTAAAATTATCATCAACCAGATTGCTCAATTTTGAAGAAGGCAGGCCTCTTTTTGAAGCAATATAATCATAAATATAATTCATATTTGCAGGAGTATTTACGGTATTTTTGAGTGGAACTGGAGCATAGTAAGGGGAATCTGATTCAATTAAAATTCTATCTTTTGGAACATAAGCAATAATTTCTGCCATATCTGAAGCATTTTTTTTACCAGAATAAGTTACAGCACCACTAAAGGAAATATACCATCCTAAATCAAGGAAAAAATCCAGTTCAGATTTACTGTAAGAATAACCATGGATTACTCCTCTATTCCATTTGATTGCTTTTAAAACATCAGAAGTTTCTTTAAAACCTTTGCGGGAATGAACAATTACAGGCATATTTAATTTTTTTGCAAGAGTCATCTGTAAAGCAAATAAATCTCTTTCGTCAGAAACTGTTTTATAGTCAAAATAATCATGCTGGCGACCTTCGTATTCCACAGATTCCCAGTCGTGATCAATACCACATGGACCAATTGCAATTAAACTGTCTGCAAATTCACTGTCAGAATCTTTAAAATCTGTAATAGTATCTTCAAGATTTTCGATGTAATC
Source organism: uncultured Treponema sp. (assembly GCA_946061765.1). GTDB lineage: Bacteria > Spirochaetota > Spirochaetia > Treponematales > Treponemataceae > Treponema_D. The sequence continues at coordinate 2,681 of CAMGTC010000185.1, read as the reverse complement.
ATAACGATTTTCAACAGACTCAAGATCAGGCATTATTCCTGCAGAAAAATAAATCATCTGGCTGGCATATTTTTTTAAGTCGGAATCTTCAATTAAATCTAAACATTCCTCAAAAGTTCGAAGCCTATCCCAAATATCATCAGCTTTAATTCCTGAATCAAGGGCAAAGAAGGTTTTATTTGAAGCCATTTCTGCAAGAATCTGGGATACTGAATCTAAATCCGAATCTTGAATCAACTGTGTTAAATTAAAAAGTAAATCTGAATACATAAAAATATTATCGTCAAATTCTGAAAAAAAACTAAATTGACTTTATTACTTCAATCAAAGAGTCAACATCTTCTTTTCTGGTAGCCCATGAAGTTGCAAATCTTATTACAGTGTGCTCTTCATCATATTTTTCCCAAAAACCATACATAACTTTATAACCTAAAGCTTTAAGTTTTGAATTTTCAATAATGAAAAAGACCTGGTTTGTAGGATTTTCAAAATAAAGTTTAAAACCTGACTCCACAAGACTTTTTCTAATTCTATCGGCATAAGAAACTGCCTCTTTCCCAAGCTGAAAATATAAATCTGACTTAAATAATTCTTCAAACTGAATTCCAGTAATTCTACCCTTTGCTAAAAGAGCTCCGTGCTGTTTGATTTGAGTAATCAGATGGGGAATTAAATTGGGGTCTGGAATTACAAGAGCTTCTCCAAAAAGAGTACCACATTTTGTACCCCCTATATAAAAAGCATCAGTTAATTTTGCAATATCTTTAAGACTAACATCATTTTTTTTGGCACCAAGAGCATAAGCAAGGCGGGCACCATCAAGATAGAGAGGAATTTTTCTTTTACGACAGATTTTAGAAATATCTGTGAGTTCTTTAAGAGAATAAAGAGTTCCTAATTCTGTTGGCTGGGAAATATAAACCACGCCAGGTTCAACCATATGTTCCCAGTTTCCATCGGCATAAAAATCAGAAATAAAGTGTTCAAGTCCTTCTGCTGTGATTTTACCATTTTGACTTTTGATTGGAAGAACTTTATGGCCTGTATATTCAATAGCACCAGCTTCGTGAACTGCAACATGGCCAGTATCTGCTGCAATTACCCCCTGCCATTTTTTTAGGAGACAGTCGATTGCAACTGCATTTGTTTGAGTTCCGCCAATTAAAAATTGAACCTGAGCCTTAGGACAGGAACAAGCGTTTTTTATAAGATTTCTGGCAGATTCCGAAAACTCGTCACAACCATAACCTGCAGTATGAAACATATTTGTCTCGTTTAATCTTTTTAAAATATTTGGGTGAGCCCCTTCCATATAATCTGATGAAAAAGCAAGTAAATCTTCTGCCATATTAAAATCCTTTGCAAAAATTATAAAATTCTAAATTAAATTATTTTACGAGTAGTATATCACATGATTAAAAATTGATATATCAGAGTAAATATCTGAGCCAGGGCTTCCGCATTATAAACAAAAATCCGATTTTTTGGCTCCCAGTCACGGTAGCGTGATTCAAAACCGCGCAATAATGCTCTACTCGCTTTTTGTGGAATTGAAACTATTGAAGTGCCGCTTCGCAGCAGCCACAAAAAGAGCCTTTTTGAACCACGCAACTTCGATTTCCCAAAAATTAGTTGACTAAACAGCTCATTATGAGAAAAAATATAATTATGACAAAAACCCAGTTAAAATATTTTTATAAAGTTTGGAATAAGAACTTTCCTCTTAAGAAAAAAAGACCCGATTCTTGGAACAATAATCCTTACCGATAAATGTAATTTAAAATGCAGGCATTGCACCGTAAATAACATTACAGCAGTGGTTCATCCCTATTCTCAGATAAAAAAAGAAATGCAGCAGCTTTATGACATGGGAGTTCGAATCCTATTTTTCTGTGGCGGCGAAACTTTTCTGTGGCAGTCTGAAGGAAAAAACCTTAGAGATTTAGTAATCGAAGCAAAAGAGATGGGGTTTATGATTGTAAATACGGTTACAAACGGAACTTATCCTCTTAATCTTCCGGAAGCAGACTTAATTCTTTTAAGCATAGACGGCGACCGCGAAAAGCATAACGATATCCGTGGCCCTGTTTACGATATTATCATGAAAAATATTGAAAATGCCACAAGCGACAACATTTGTTTTTACATGGCAATAAATAAAATCAATAAGGATACAATTAGCCAGGTTGTGCACACAGCAAATAATATGAAAAATGTGCGTGCCGTTTCCTTTAACTTTCATACCCCTTATCCCGACACAAGGGAACTTGCCTTAAGCAGGGAAGAAAAAATTGAGTGCTGTAAAGAAATCAAATCTCTTATGAAGCAGAAAATGCCGATTTTTAATCTAAAATCTTCAATGAAGTTTCTTGTGAATAATAGCTTTCCTACCCCCTGCTGGCAGTGTGTCGTAATGGAAAACGGAAAACTTTCTGTCTGTGGAAGGTGCATTGATGTTCCAGGCCTTTGTGACGAATGCGGATACTGGTTCGTTGCAGAATACACTCTTCTTTTTAAGGGCTATCTTCCAGTCATTTTTGAATGCTTACACACATATTTAAAATTTGTGTAGGAAGGCTGAAGCTGATGTTTAGTTTTTTTAATTTATTGAATTTTTTGGATGATTTATGGGTTTAATTACAACTTTAACACGAATGTGGCTTACAAGATCTTTTTCTCCT
>CAMGTC010000184.1 GCA_946061765.1 uncultured Treponema sp. | reverse complement strand
CGAAACGATTTCGCGCAAAAAGATGTCTTTGTTTGAATACATTGAATGAATGATTAATTTAAGAAGCTGATTTACTTCTGTCTGAAATTCGTGTTTTGCCATAGTTTTATGTGCCTCTGAATTTAATTGGTTTGTACTATATAAGGTAATAAAGAATTGGGCGTGTGGCAAGAAGAATTTACTAAGTTTAGTAAATACCGAACGGAGGTAAACAGGGAAATTCATCATTAGAAATACACCATATGCCTGCCAACAGTATTTTTCCACTTGCTGTCATAAGTAAAATCACCAACATTTTTCACTTAAAAATTTTGAGTAGCAGGTGCATCATTTGCACAGAGTATCAATATTGATGTAGGTGTTGCAATGGATTATTCAGACGGATATGACGGCATTAATTTCGGAGGAACTGTCGATTTCGATTATGTTTTTCCTGCAAATATTGCAATTTTCTCAAATACTGATTTTGCATTTGAAAGCGGTTCACCAAATTTTATAATTGCAGAAATTTTGGGAGCAGATTATAGATTCAACCTTTCAGAAAAACTGTTTCTTCAGGCAGGTGCCGGACTTGGAGTCGTATTCTTTGACCATAATGGGGCTTCAATTCCAGGAGCTGTTGGCGAAAGCGACACTATTTATGGCGAGTTCGGACCAGCACTTGCTGTAAAATTTGGAATCAAATTCACTGAAACTATTGGAATGAATTTTGGACTTGATGCTATCTTTCATCCAGTGAGGATTTTCCCCGACAATGAAGATGTAGGACTTGACCCAGAATCTCATCTGTCTGTAATTCCAAAGGTCTGCTTTGTATTGTCTTTCTAAATTTTGAAGTTGATAAAAAGCTCATTTTGTATTATAAGAATTAGTAGCGGTTTAAACCGCAGTTTTAATAGGCTTGTAAAGTACGGCTTCCCATGATTCGGGATTTGCCAGAGTTACGAGCCTTAATTTTTTTACAGGAAGTTAAAATGAAAAAAGTTGCAATTTCCTTGACAGATTCCTCTTTTATAATTACTATTTTACTCGATTAAAACCGAGTCGAAAATAATCGAGTAAATGAGTTCTATATGGCATTAGATGAACCTTTTTTTGGAAGAAAAGAAAACATTAAAGCAATCTCAAAATTTTTTAATTCAGATAAAGATAATGCTGCTCTCATTTATGGTCGTCGCCGAGTTGGTAAAACAGAACTGATTAAGCATTGTCTAAAGGGAACTAAAACAACTTCTATTTATTACGAGTGCAAAGAAACTTCTGAAATAAATAATGTTAAATCTCTTTGCGAAATTATTTCAGAAACTTTTGGTCTACCGCCATTAGCCTTTGATACCTTTGAATCAACTCTTGCATTTCTCTATAAACAAGCAAAAGAAAAAGAATTAACTGTTGTAATTGACGAATATCCTTATATCCGAAAAGTTGTAGAAGGTTTGGACAGCATAATTCAGTCTTTTATCGACAATAATAAATCCACTTCAAAATTAAAGCTTATTCTGTGCGGCTCTTATGTAGAAACTATGAACTCTTTGCTTTCAGAAGAAAATCCGCTTTTTGGCCGTTTTGATTTAGTAATGAATCTTAAGGCCATGGATTATTATGATTCTTCACTCTTCTACAAAGATTTCAATGACGAAGATAAGGTTCGTTTATATTCTGTTTTCGGCGGGATTCCTTATTACAACAGACGAATAGATTCCTCAAAGACTGTTAAGCAGAATATAATTGATTTGATTGCAAGCCCAGGCAGTCGTTTTGAAAATGAAGTTCAGATGCACTTGAAATCTGAAATTTCAAAAATGCAAAATGCTTATGAAGTTTTTGAAGCTCTTGCAAAAGGATTTGTTCGATTTAAAGATATTCTCTCCCAGTCTCAGGTTTCAAGTTCTCCAACACTGGTCGATGTTCTTGATAAGTTAATAAGCATGGATATCGTTGTAAAAGAATCTCCGATTAACGATGAAAATAACAAGAAAAAGGCCGGCTATTATATTTCGGACCAGCTGACTTTGTTTTATTTCAAATATATTTACAGAAATCTTTCCCGCCTTGCAGTTATGGATTCAGAAGTTTTTTTTGATAAATTTATTGAAACTGATTTTGAAGAGCATTATGTACCTCTGACTTTCGAACAGGTTTGCAAACAATTTTTGATTCGTAAGAATCGTTCTGGAGAATTAGAGGACTCATTTGTGAAAATTGGAAAATATTGGTATGACGATCCGGCAAATCACAAAAACGGTGAGTTTGATGTGGTCACCGAAAATGATAACAGTTATATTTTCTACGAAGCAAAATTCCGTGATAGTGAAATAGATAAAAACCTTATCTGGAACGAAATTCAACAGGTGAACAGCACCGGTTTAGTTTGCAGCAAATATGGATTTTTCTCGAAATCAGGTTATAAAGAAATTGATGAGGCTTACAAAAAACAGCTGATTCTTTATGAATTGAAAGATTTGTATAAGGAATAATCGGATTGACCTCCGGGGTAGTTGCAAGGAGGTCATGATATTGAGCAACAATATTGAGCAAATTTCCCTTAATTTTGATTTTAATGAGGCGCAAAAAAACAGTATCTGATTGAATACAAAATATATCCTGATTTTAGATGTTTATGACAGAATAAGCACGCTCATGATGAAGAGTTCAAAATAAAAAATCCTTACAAAAGAGAACAATTTCTTCCTGTGCTCTATAAAGGAGTGGGTGGTCTTGCAAAACCAACATGCCTTCTGAATCGTCTTGTTGCGTTCTTTTACAGTTTAATCATCTTTTGTTTTGTAAAGTTCCTTTGTAAAAGCGTGACATTTTGGAACTCTTACACCAATAAATGTTTCAATAGAAATTCCAGGCATAAGATTTGCCTGGAATTTTTTGCTTATTCTTTGTCCTCAAATTCAAAAAGTCTATCTAAAATTTTCATAATCTACGCTAAATTATGATCATAACTAATAACAAAGACGCTACTGGCTATTTTATTGAAAAAGAAATCTTACTCAATAGATGAAATCGAATTTGGAACATCTGAATTTGTAACAAGCTCTATTGTTTCAGGTTTTAAAATATTGATTTCAAAAAGTTTCTCTTTCTTATCAAGATTTTCTGCAGCAAGAGCAATTGATTTTTCAATTAAATCTGGAAAAAGTTTTTGTATTTCCTCTTTGTCTTTTACTTTCGTCATATCCATTAATGGCAAAGCATAGATTGCATGTATTTCTTTTTTCAATTCTGATTTTTTATCGTAAATATAAATGATTGTCTCTGCCATCGGTTTTACAGGATTTTCAAATTCATCTGTTTTTCGAAATAAAGCAACTCCTGCATTAATACTGACTTTTAAAAAATATTTGCATTTAAGTTCCTTTGCTACAGCACTGTAAACATCACTGGCATAATAAACAGCATCATCTTCTGAATCTGCTAATATTGCATCTAATATTGATTTTTTTCCTAAAAGCGTATCAGTAACATTTTTTCGTTTTGCCTTTTTTTCGGCCTTTTCTTTTACTTTAACATAAATTTCGTTTACACGTTCCTGATCGACAAAAGTAAAACCACCCTCAGCCTGAAGATAGTTAGAAACCAGTTCGCGAGCTTTAGAAGCTGTGTACGTTTTAGCATTTCCACTTACAGATACTTTGTAAAGTGCAGCAGGTGAATATTTTGCGCCCACTGCTTGACTCGGTGTTAAATTCTTTTTCGGTGCTGCATATGTTGCTGAAAATAGTGAAAGTGTAATTCCAAATGCAATGATACCTTTTTTCATCATTAATTTCATATACTCCTCCAATACGAAACATATTTTTCTTTTCAAATTTTACACCCAGTTATTTTTTTTAGCAAGGAAAATTTCTTTTCTCTCATCAGACGTCACTATTTTGTTTTTTTTTATCACCCTTAAATAATTTTATTTCATCCTTGTCTTTTACTTTCAAAAATCTTCTTACCTCTTCAACCCAAGCAAATACGCCTTCTGTTCCTCGGCAATCCGATAGCTTTCCCGCGCCTTCTGAATCGTCTTATTATGCACCCAGTTGCCAAGCACACCACTTTCAATCACCCCAATCGTCGCATCCCACTGCTTAGCAAGAGCCGTCGCAAAATACCAGGCAATCATCATGTTCACATAATATTCCTCAGACTTAACGCCCGCCACAATCTTAAGGAACTCCCCATCGAATTTATCATCCAGATAAAAGTTCATCAGCATCTCAATACCAAATCGACAGGTATAAACATGCTTTGACTTTACCCACATCTTAATCTTCTTAATCAGAAGGTCAGTATTTTTCTTAAACGCCTTCGGCCTCATCGTGTCGCACACAGCCCAGTTATCAACATATGGCAAAAAGGCTTCGACCATCTCAATGGCCTTATCATATTCCTTGACCTCAGAAATAATTGAACCGTGAAGCATGTTCTCGTCATAATATTTATGCGGGAGTTTCTCAAGGAATTTTGAAAGCGCCTTTTGTGTTTCAGCATCCTCGGCTTTATAAAGTTCCTTTGCAAGCGCATGGCACTTAGGAACACGCACACCGATAAACGTTTCCAGTGGAACACCGGGCGTAAGCTTTGCCTGAAAGGCCGCGTACTCTTTATCCTGCAATTCAAAAAGTCTGTCTGTGATTTTCATATTCCCTCCGTGTTGAACTATGTTTATTCTAAACCAAAACTTTAAGTTTTAAAACTACACTTTCATGTTATAATATTCTATGGAGAATGAAATGGAAATAATCGAATATTTTACCTGTGATAACCAAGACCACTGGCTTTCAGAAATTAAAAAATCAGATTGGGAAGCAGCCCAGCTTCTTTATGAGCTTCTCTCAAAAGGAACTTTTAAGGACACAGTAGGCGCTGCCAGCCTTGTATTTCTTCTGACTGACGGCGATTCCCTTGTTTCCTTCTGTACTTTTTCAACCTTTGATGATGTCCAACCAACCGACCTCACTCCATGGATCGGCTTTGTATACACATTCCCCGAATACCGCGGTCATCATTATGTAGGCCGACTTATCGAACATATCGAAAACATCGCTACCGCAATGGAAAAAGAATACATCTACATTTCGACAGACAAAGATGGCCTTTACGAAAAGTACGGCTATGATTTTTTCAAATTCCTCAAAGACATCCACGGCGAAGAATCCCGCATTTACAGAAAAAAACTTTCGGCTGATGATGGAACAAAGGAAGAACGCAAAACCCTCGGCGCAATCGCAAAATCTAAAATCATAGAAACAGCAAAAGCTTCCTGCCTTGACATGACAGCCCCATGCGGCTTCAGCTGCAATCACTGCTTTCTCGGCCAATGGTGCGGCGGCTGCCGTTCCTCATTCTGCATCTGTTCCTATGCCACAGTCTGCGCTCACGGAAACTGCACAAACTTTATCTGTTCCCGCGACAAAAATCTCGACGGGTGCTGGGAATGCCCCGAAATCGAAACATGCAAAAAAGGCTTCTATGGCCTCGAATCAAAAGATGCTAACGTCTCCAAAAGCAATGCCCTCTTCATCAAAAAACACGGAAAAGAACTTCACCAGAAAGCCCTCACCAATCTCCATAAATTCCACACCCTCGATGAAATGCAGGAAGTACTACCCGGAGATATTAAAGAGAACATCAAGTTTCTCGAAGGCTACATGAACAAGGATTAATATAAGGAATTTCCGAAAGCTCAACTTCATCAGCAAGAATCCCTTCCTCAAACCAACAATAGGCCGTCATAATCCGTGTGTGGCCCCCAACTGACATAGGTCGTCAGACCGAAAAAAAATCCGTGTGGCACCCCAGAACAGACAAAGGTCCCCATCCCCCAAAATTCCTTTGGAATTCATTTTCATACTTATATAA
>CAMGTC010000183.1 GCA_946061765.1 uncultured Treponema sp. | reverse complement strand
GTGCCAGTTCTAATTAAATTTTTAAAAGCCCTACGGGCAAAGAACCAAAATTGCGAAAATCGCCAAGAGTAGGTAAAAGCTAACCGATAGTCCCAGAAGGACTATCGGTTTTAACGCTTTTGCAATATACAAGCCTAAAGCGGACTATAAAGGCGATGGAGCATTTTGGTTCTAAAATATTGGATTTAATTTACAATGTGCAAATTAATAAAAATGGGAAGGCTATAAAGAGTACTCGCCTCGTCGGGCTCGAACCGTACGTTATGTGCAGTAGTACATAACTATCGAGTTTGTTTCACAAACTCGCAGTCAACCGCGGTGGTAGTTGGAACAACAATTCTGACAACTGTGCTGTTTCTTACCGTAACACACGGCGTTAAAAAATTGCGAAAACTTGGAGCAATTTTAGCCGTGGGTAAATAAATTTCCTAACCCTAACAACCGCAACAACAACCTTGGTTTCCGTGTGGTGCGTGCCAGCTCAATTATTATTATGTGGCAGGTGAAATTTACCGTAATCCACAGTAATAGTTTTTAGAACCAGTTTTTGAAAAACAATTTATTTATCATATTTAAATTTAACAAGTCAATTTTTTGCAAATTTGTATCATTTTTTTAATGCATTTTGGTATGTATATAATGTATTGTCATGTCGCACGTTGGGGGTCCTCGCAATGGCGTGGTATTTATAGGACTGCTATGTTACGTTTTCTATGAGTCGAGTGCTTTACAAAACTGCGGTGCTTTCTTTCGCGTGAGGGATTGTAGCCACGCCCTGACTGCCGTCAGGCAGGCGGAGGCGGCCACCACAGCAGCACTGTGAGGATTACGGAGCATGCCCGAGAATAACATAAAGGTCTGACAGAAAATGACATAGGCTGCGAGGAGGCTGGAGCGAAAGCGCAATGGCGAAAAGCCCGACCCGAAGGCGCAAGGCGCCTGAGGGGCACGCCCTTAATCCTAAAATCCTCTGAATTCTAAATTTTTAATCAATTCACATAACTGGATAAAAATTTTAGTATCTTCTATCATTTAATTTTTTTTGCAAATTAACCCTAAGCCTGTGTGCTATGCTAAAGAGAAACGAAATCATTTTATTTCTTCTGTGAATTCTTATTTAGGCATATTAAAACACGCTGCTACTGTAAAGCAAGCTGAAAAATGCTTAATGCGGATTGTATAATTGTTGGGTAACTAATGCGGAAACTTCTGCAAATACTAGAATAACTTTAGTAAAATAAAGATCCTTTTGACAGAATGTTGATTCATTCGGCAATAAAAAATAATTTGATTTTGCTTTCAAAAGATTCTTGTTTTACAAATTATGAAAAATTTGGATTGCAGTTGTTTTGGTAGGTAAGTTGTGAACTTTGAAAATCTTATACTTGAAAATTATTGTTATCCGGATTGTGTGCCTCGAAAAAATATTCTGCCAATGCCTAAAGAGGAGTCGTTTGAAATTGCAAATAATCACCTGTTCAATTGGCTTTTGGAGATGAAGACAAGAGCTTTACAATTGTCGCAATGAGATATGCATATTAAATTAGAGTTTTTCAGATTTATTTAAGATAAATTCCCAGACCTTGTGTGGTTTTTTACCCGCAAAGTCTAGTGGAATTGTTTCTTCTGTAATTTCATTGCAGTTAAATTCAAGTCCTGCAGCAGTTTTTGTGGGGATTTTTGTCTGTTCAAACTTAAGACGTTCTGAATTTGTAGAAAAATAAAGTTTTCCGCCAGGACTAAGAATATTTAGACAGTCTTTTACCAGCTGGGGCCAGTCTCTGTTTATATCTAGTACGTCCAGACTTTTTTTACTGTTTGAAAAAGTTGGTGGATCTAAGATAATTAAATCATAATATTCTTCGCGGCTAAGTTTTCCGGCTTTTGAATCAAGAGCTTTTCCCTGTAAAAATCTCATACAATCGGCACGGGTATAAATATATTTCTTTTTATCTGTAAAACCATTCAGTTTCATATTTTCTTTGGCCCAGTTTAGATAGGTGTTAGATAAATCTACTGATTCTACCATTGCCGCATTTCCCTGAGCTGCATAAACAGAAAATGATCCTGTGTAAGAAAAAAGATTAAGCACTCTTTTTTTTGCTGCTGTATCCCTGATTTTAGAACGCAATGGACGGTGGTCAAAGAATAAACCTGTATCCAGATAAGAAGTTAAATCCAGACGGAAAATCTGTCCTGACTCCTGGGTAATTCCCCCAATGGCAAAAGAATCATTTTTCTGATACTGAATGTTTTCATGATTATTATCATTTTGATGATTTTTGTGTCCACGGGCTTTTGTTATAACTTGATTTTCCCTTATTCCAAGTACATCTGCTGTAACTTTTGCCATAAGGTTAAGCCATTCTTCTTCTTCATTTTGCTCTTTTTGGTAAGGTCTTTCGTACAGGTAAAGTACTGCATAAGTACGTTCTTTTATGCTTGCTTCAAGACCAGCTTCATTTGCAAAAAGTCTTGCATTCTGGTCAGAAAGAAAGCGGACTGCTTCAATAGGATTGTTGATATCTGAAGGTAAAAATTCATATAAATCAAGGGAAAGTGGAATCTCTGGAATATCTCTGTCGTAAAGTCTATAAGAGGAGATTCTGTTCTTTCTCATTTGTTTTCTGAGTTCTTTATATTTTTTTTTGAGTCGGTTTGTAAAAAGCTGTGCCTGATATTGGTTTTTATTTTTTTCATTCATCATATAAATCATTTTACAATATTTACCTTTTTGTTGATATAGCAAGATTTTAAGGAATCCAGGGCAAATGCAATATAAACAAAAATTCGATTTTTTGGCTCTCCGTCACGGTTACGTGATTCAATGTTCTATCTTCCCCCTATGTAAAAAAATCACTATAATAAAAATATTTATTTTGAATTTACCCCCTGCCTGTGTGCACGTGCGGAAAAAATATATAAAAGGAAAATTTAATGGATTTTGTTGAATTTGGTCTTGATGAAAGACTTGCCAAAGGTATTGAAGCTGCCGGTTATGTTTCTTGTACTCCTGTTCAGGAAGATGTTATTAAAGCTTCAAAATCTTCTCAAGGATCAAAAGGTCCTGATTTGTATGTTCAGTCTCAAACTGGAACTGGTAAAACTGCGGCTTACTTGATTGCTGTAATTTCCGAAATGCTCAAAGAAGAAAATAAGGGCAAAAAATGTTTGATTTTGGCTCCAACCCGTGAACTTGCTGTTCAGATTGAAGAAGAAGCTAAGGTTTTAGTTGGAAGCAGTGGATTAAAAGCTTTTAGTGTTTATGGTGGTGTAGGCTACGAAAAACAGATTGCCAATCTAAAAAAAGGAATTGATATCATTATTGGAACACCGGGTCGTGTTATTGATTTACAGGAAGGTGGAAATCTTATTCTTTCCGATGCTAAATTCTGTGTAATTGACGAAGCTGATAGAATGTTCGACATGGGATTTTATCCAGATTTAAGAAAGATTTTAAAATGTCTTCCTGATGCAGAAAATCGTCAGACTATGTTGTTCTCTGCAACACTTAATTCTTATGTTAAAAATCTTGCATGGGAATATACTCGTAATCCAGTTGAAATTACAATTGAAGCTGAAAATATTACTGTAAGCGAAATTAAACAGGAACTGCTTCATGTTTCTTCTGACGAAAAAATGAAACTTTTACTTGGAATTTTGAAACACGAAAATCCTGAAAGTGTAATTATTTTCTGTAATACAAAACGTTCCTGCGAAGTTATTGCAAAACGACTTCAGATAAATGATATCAAAGCAGAATTTTTGATTGGAGATTTACCACAGTCTAAACGTTTACAGATTTTAAAGGATTTTAAAGCTGGTCAGGTAAAAATGCTTGTTGCTACTGATGTTGCAGCCCGCGGAATTGATGTTGATGATTTAGCAATGGTAATAAATTATGATCTTCCTGTTGAAGCTGAAAATTATGTTCATAGAATTGGACGTACAGCCCGTGCTGGAAAATCTGGTAAAGCTTATACCTTCTGTTCAGAACAGGATGTTTACAATCTTCCTGCAATTGAACGTTATATCGAAATGCAGATTCCTTCTGCTGTTGCTTATCCAGAACAAATGGAAGAGGATAAATCTGCCGGCCAATATATTAAGACAGAAAACTGGCATGGTGATGATGATTTAGATAATCGTCACGGTTATAAAAAAGGTCGTAATGGAGATTATCATAATAAATCTTATAAAAATGACCGCAAAGGGGATTATCATAAAAAATCATATGGTAATAAATCTTCAGAAAAAGGTGATTACAAGAAGTCTTCTGATTATCACAAAAAGCCATATAACAAAGGAAAGGGTAATTATCAGAAGGGAGAAAGAAAACCTTATATCGATCCAGCTAAACTTGCAGGACTTTCTTCTGAAGAACGCATGAAGTTATACAAAGAAGCTTATGCCTCTTCTTCAAATTCTTCAAACAATTACAAGAAAAATAATAGAGATTATAAGAAAAATAAGAATTACCAGAAGGGAGAGTATAAAAAGAATTCAAACAACAAAAATGGTAAATCTTATAATAATAAGACAAATAATAAGCCGGCTGCCGCTAAGAAAGTATCATTCTGGCAGAAGTTAAAGAGCCTTTTTGGCGGAAAAAAATAATTATTAAGGATAATATTGTATGATTACTGTAAGTGATGTAAGTCTTTCATTCAGCGAAAAACCACTTTTTAAAGACGTAAATTTAAAGTTTACAAAGGGTAACTGTTATGGAATTATTGGTGCAAACGGTGCCGGTAAATCAACTTTTCTAAAATTACTTTCTGGAGAGCTTGAAAAAGATTCTGGTGAAATATTTATGACTCCAGGTGAAAGAATGGCTGTTTTAAAGCAGGACCACTTTGCCTACGATGAATATTCTGTAAAAGATACAGTTATGATGGGATATCCAAAACTTTACGAAGTTTCTAAGGCCCGTGATGAAATTTATGCAAAAGCTGATTTTACAGAAGAAGATGGAATTAAATCGGCAGAACTTGAAGCTGAATTTGGTGAACTTGGTGGATATGAAGCAGAAAATCAGATTGAACAGATGCTTTCAGGTCTTGGTCTGGAAGAAGAATTCCATGACAGAATGATGGCTGATTTGGATGAAAGTCAAAAAGTTCGTGTTTTACTTGCTCAGGCAATTTACGGAAATCCTGATGCTTTGATTCTTGATGAACCTACTAACGGTTTGGACATTGAATCAATTACCTGGCTTGAAAATTTCTTGATGGAATTTGAAAATACAGTAATTGTTGTATCCCATGACCGTCACTTCTTGAATACAATCTGTACTTACATTATGGATATTGATTTTGGAAAGATTACCCAGTATGCCGGTAACTATGATTTCTGGTATCAGATGAGTCAGATTATGCAGCGTCAGGTTCACGATCAGCAGAAAAAGACTGAAGAAAAGATGAAAGATTTAAAAGAGTTTATCTTACGCTTTAGTTCAAATGCTTCAAAGGCTAAACAGGCAACCAGCCGTAAAAAGATTTACGATAAATTGGCAGACAGTATGGAAGATTTGCCTGTAACAACTAGAAAATTCCCTTATGTTAATTTTAAGGCAGACCGCGAAATTGGTAACAATGTACTTGAAATTAAAAATCTTAACTACAAAGATGCAGAAGGAAATCAGTTACTTAAAGACTTTAGCCTTGTTGTAAACAGAACTGATAAAATTGCCTTTGTTGGTATTGAACACAATTCAGTTACTGCACTTTTTGATATTTTGAATGGGGTAAAAAAAGCAGATTCTGGTGAATTTTTCTGGGGAACTACAACTTCACAGACTTATTTACCTCGTGATAATAGTGAAGAATTTGCAAATGAACTTAATATTACAGAATGGCTTAAAC
>CAMGTC010000182.1 GCA_946061765.1 uncultured Treponema sp. | reverse complement strand
ATTCTTTACTGTGATCCAACACTTGCCCGTTCTTTTGCAGATTTAACTTACGCTTCTTCATTTTCCCAGGAATTACCAGAAAGTGTAAATCTGGGACTTTCTCAGATGAGCGAAGACGAACTTTTTGGTTCTTCTGATGAAGATTTATTTAGCCAGGACTTTGATGATTTTGGAATAATTGAAGATTCTTCTTACATGTCTTCTTCTTCCAAAGATTATGATTCAATTCTTGGGGATACAACTTTAAGAGATGAATTAAACAAAACTGATGACGGTTCATGGCATTTTATTCTTGCTAAATGTAATTATCCCGGACAAGACCAAAAAGTTATTGAACGTATAGAAAACCGCTGTAATGAAGAAGGTCTTAATGTTCAGGTTATGAACTGGAAGAAAGCTGCTTATTCTTATTCGGCAACAGTTGAAGGTATTGGAATTGTATTTAATGTACTTATTGCAATTCTTGCTATTGTAGTTTTTATCATCATCATGAATACAATGGTTGTAAGCGTAATAGAAAGAACTGGCGAAATTGGAACAATGAGGGCAATTGGTGCAGAAAAGAAATTTGTAAGAAGATTATTTTTTACAGAAAGTATTTTCCTTACCAGTATTTCATCTTTTGTGGGAATAATACTTGCTCTTATAATCAGCGCAGTTTTCAATTCTTTCCACATTACAGTAGATAATCTTATTGCAAAGACAATACTTGGTGGTGGATTAATTCAATTTATTCCAACTTTTAAAATCATAATTCTTACAGTAATTGTTGCTTTGGCTGGAAGTGTTATTAGTAATTTATATCCTGTTAGTTCAGCATTAAAAATTACTCCATTAAAAGCTTTGAGTAAGGAGTAGACAAATGAAAAATCCTCTTAGTTTATCTTTAAAAAATCTTACAAGACAAAAAAGACGAAATGCCATTCTTGCAAGTGCAATTGCCTTTGGTTTTTTAGTAGTTACTTTTATAGATGGTTTTACAGCCGGGCTAGTTGATAATATGGAATCTATAATCACTCAGATAGCCGGAGGTACAGTTTTAGTTTCTGGTTACGAAAAAATTCCAGCAAGCGAAGAAGGTGGAAAGCCAAAGTTAGTAAACATCGTAAGAGATGGAGAATATATCAAAGAAGTTCTTGAAAAAAGTAATATTGATTACGAGGCATATTCAAAGTACACCCTTCTAAATGGACAGATGCTTTTTAATGGGCGTAAGTCCATGGTTGGAATGTACGGAAGAGATCTTACAGATAAGGAGCTCTTAGAATCTTTTCAAGTAGTTGAAGGAAGTTTGGAAGATTTAGATAAAAAATCAGATGCCCTGATTATTAATACAAAAGTTGCAGAGAACTTAAATTTAAAAGTTGGCGATGAAATTATTTTTACGGGGCTTACAATTTTCGGTCAAAACAATGTAGCAGATTTTACAATTGCAGCAATCACAAAGGCAAATTCTCTGGTAGATTCTGCAAAGGTTTTTGCCAATATTGATACTGTAAATGAATTTTCTGGAATTCCAGCCGGCGGATATTCAACCTTTACTGTGATGTTAAAAAATAAAAAGGAACAGTTAAAGGTCGCTCTTGAAATTGAAGATTTAATTCGAAAAGATGGATTTAATGTTTCTTCAAGAGCCCAGGCTGTAAAAACTAACCCAAATAATATTGATAAGGGCATTGATAAGCAATTTGTCTCAAATGATATTATGTGGGAAGGTACTAAATACGGAGTTGAATGTTTAAACGATGCAATTCCTGCTCTTAAAACTGTAATGTCTATTGTTCACACTGTTACAACTGTAATTTTAATAGTGATTTTATTAATTGTAATGGTTGGAGTTTCAAACACTTACAGAATGGTTCTTTACGAAAGAATTCGAGAAATTGGAACTATGAGAGCTTTAGGTATGGAAGGTAAAGATACAAATTTTGTTTTTACCTGGGAAGCAATAATTCTTTGTTTGCTGGGTGCAGTTTTAGGAATGCTTCTTTCTTTTGTACTTATGTTTATTGTCCACTTAATTCCAGTTCAAATTGAATCACTTGCAATGTTCCTTCATAAAGGACACTTTACATTTAAATTATCTTTGGGAACAATTATTCTACAGTATTTACTTTTAATTATTCTTACAAGTCTTGCAGTTAGAAAGAGTGCAAAAAAGGCCGCTGGTATGAGTCCTGCCCAGGCTTTAAGAACTGTAAAATAAATAGAAAATGTACAATTAGATTAATATTTTTACCAGGAGTTTTTATGAAAAAGATTAATTTTATAATTTCTACAATGTTTATATTGGCAGGCGGACTTTTTGCTCAGGTTTCTGCAGATAAGGCTGACCAGGCATTTAAGATTATGGAATCTAGTGATGATGCTCTGGCCTATCACGGAGATTATTCAGCTACAATCTCTCTTGTAATTGAAAAACCAAATAAACCAAAGGAAAATCTGCAATATAAAATTTTTCAAAGAGTAGATAAGGATTTGATGACAATGGTTCAACTTTTTCCAGAAGCAGATAAAGGAAACGGTTATCTAAAAGATGGTGATAATATCTGGTCTTATGATCCAATCAGCCGTAAATTTTCCCACACTTCTATAAAGGATGCTCTGGGAGATTCTGATATTCAGGTTAATGATGTAGATCAGAGTGATGAACGCTGGAGAGAAAATTATGAGGTTCAGGCATTTGAAGAATCAACTTTGGGAAAATTTCCAGTTTATGTAATAACTTTAAAGGCAATAACAACCAATCCTTCTTATGCAAAATCAAGATATTACGTTAGAAAAGATATTCCTTTAGTTCTAAAAGAAGAAGATTTTTCTGGCTCTGACCGATTGATGAGTACAAGTTTATTTCCAAAATATACAAAAGTTCCAAGTGGTTATGTACCAACTCAAATTATTACAAGAGATGAACTTAATGTTGGCGAAAATACTCAGATGATTATTTCAGATCTTTCTTTTGATTCTTTACCTGACCGTATTTTTACGAAGGCCTATCTTGAAGGTTTGAATTAATCTTTTATGGGAGTTGTTATGAAAAAGACTTTATTTATAGTATTTTTTGCTCTTTCATCACTATTACTTTTTGCCCAGACTGATGAAGAACTATTTGGTTCTTCTGATGATGATTTTTTTGAAGGTGATGGAATAGAAGAATTAGCTGTGGAAGAAAATTCCTCTGCAGGAGAAAATAAAGCTAAAGTTGATTTAGGCCAGGGAATTATATTTGAAAATGGAAGTGTAAAAATTGGTGGAAATTTTTCTACATCACTTTCTTCATCAACTGTCCTTTACGAAAAATTTGAAGAAGACGAAGATAAAAAGACTTTTAAAGATCATATTTACGAAAGTATTTTAACTCCAGATTTATCAGCCTATCTTACTTTTGATGCAAGACCAAATCAAAATCTGAGAATGTACACAAAGTTTGGAATGGAATATCCTTTTACTTCTAAGGCAAACACTTCTTTTGTTACTGCCGGAACTTTTATTCAGGTTCCTGTTGCAGCTACTACAAATGTAGATGACTGGTTCAAAATCAAAGAACTTTTTACAGATTTTTCCATCGCAGATGTAGCTTTTTTCCGTTTTGGACTTCACACTGTTACCTGGGGTTGTGGTTATTTCTTTAGTCCAGTAAGCGATGTAATCAATACAACTTCAATTAATCCTGAAGATACAGATGCTCAGGTGGAAGGAAGTGTTAATTTACGAACTCAGATTACTTTTCCAGGAAGTCAAAATTGTCTTTGGTTCTATGTTATACCTGGTAAAGATTTTATTTTGGAAAATTCAGCTCAAACTTATTTAAGAGATACTGCACTTGCCGGAAAATTTGATTTAGTTTTGGGTGGTTGGGAATTAGGCCTTGGCGGCTATTGGAAATATCAGAATTCTCCAAAGGCACTTATTACAGCTTCTGGTAGTATTAGAAAACTTGGTTTGTTTGGCGAAGCTCTTTACCAGTACGGCAGCAATTCTGAATGGTCCGAAAGTATTGAGTGGGAAGAGAAAACTCACATTTACCAGTTGACTGCTGGTTTTAATTATTACTGGAAAGTTCCAGAAATCCTTTTTGCAGGCCAATATTATTATGATTCTAATGATTTAGATCAGGCTCACAAATATTTGACTCACGGGCATAATATTGCAGCTATGATTTCCTTTTCAAGAATATTTGGTACAAATGATGTAAGTGCATCACTCTTTGCCATGATTAATTTTGGAAAAGAAGAAATGTCTGAAGAATATAAAGAAGCTGCAAAAAATCTTGGAATTGCTTCTTATTTGAATGCAGCAACTTATTCTGCCACTTTGAACTATACTCCTGTAAAAACAATTACCTTGTCTGCAGGGCCATATATCACAATGGAAGATTTGGAAGAAGCTCCTCTGGTAGAATTAAAATTGAATGTAAAAATGGGTGGGGGACAGTTCTAGTCTTACTTTCTGCTCAAAAATAAGAAGGCCTCTGTAGATTTTACTCTGCAGAGGTCAATTTTTTTTGTTAATACAAAATTTGAGAGTATATCAGGAGAAATTGTATTAGTCTAATTTAAGGTCGTTTTCTTTTATCCAGCCGATTTTTCTTAAAAGCTGGCCAGTAAGCCATGAAATCAAAGCTGGTAAAACAAAGCAAACCAAAAGTAAGCCCAGCCAGTCTACAAATGTAGGGTTGATTGCAAGGGCACCGTGTCCAATAGCAACTTCACTTGGCTGGAACCATCCTGTAATAACTCCAATTTGTCCTACAAGACCGCAGGTTCCCATTCCAGAAGAAACAGCTGTACCGTTCATTTCCAGCTTAAAAAGGCATGTAGCAATTGGCCCTGTTATTATTGAAGCAAAGCATGGTGGAATCCAGATTTTTGGATTTTTAATAATATTTGGCATTTGAAGCATACTTGTTCCCAAACCTTGAGAAAGAAGTCCGCCCCATTTATTTTCTTTAAAACTTAAAACTGCAAATCCAACCATTTGAGCACAACATCCTGCAACGGCTGCACCACCTGCTAAACCTGTAAGTCCAAAAGCTGCACAAATTGCGGCAGAACTAATTGGAAGTGTAAGTGCAATTCCAACTACAAGCGAAACAAGAATTCCCATTACAAATGGATGAAGTTTTGTTGTCCAAACAAGGAATTTTCCAACCGAAGAAGCTGCAATTCCAATATACTTTGCTGTTAAAACTGTGAGTAAAGCACCAACTATAATTGTTACGGCTGGTGTTACAATTATATCAACCTTTGTTTTTTTGCTTACAAGGCCTCCCATTTCTGCCGCGATGATAGCAATAATCAAAACTGCTAATGGACCGCCCGCGCCTCCTGTTACATTTGCTGCACTTCCAACAGCGGCAAGTGAAAATAAAACAAGGGCAGGAACTTGCATTGCAAAACCAATACCAATAGCCATTGCAGCTCCAACTACATGACTTTCTGTAGCAAAAATACCGGCATTCTGGATAAAAAGGAAAACTGGATTTTCACCTATTCTTAATAAAAGCTGGCCAAGAGTTTTAATGATAGTTCCAATTAAAAGTGAAGCAAACAGTCCCTGGGCCATTCCAGACATAGCGTCAATACAATAACGCTTAACGTACTTGTTCATAGTTACTCCATAAATTTTGATGAGATAATAATGATGATTAGTAAATTACTTGTAAGATGTGATTCGCGACGCACCGTGGTGTCATCGGAAAAGAAGGACTCTATGGACTCTGTCTATTTAGTTCATCTCAAACGTAAAATCTATGACTAATGTACAAAAATAATGAATAAATGTCAAAAGGAAGTTAATAATACGCAGGGTTTCCGCATTATTGCGCGGTTTTGAATCACGCAACCGTGACTGGGAGCCAAAAAAT
>CAMGTC010000181.1 GCA_946061765.1 uncultured Treponema sp. | reverse complement strand
AATAGTTTCTATACCACAAAAAGCGTGTAGCGCATTATTGCGCGGTTTTGAATCTCGCAACCGTGACTGGGAGCCAAAAAATCGATTTTTGTTTATAATGCGGATGCACTGACACTTAAATTGAAAACAATAAAGGAATTGTATGAATTATCTTGACGGAAAAAAATGCTTAGATGAGATTTTGAATGCAGTAACACCAGAAGATGAAAAATTGTTTTTCTTAAACATTGAGTATCTTAAGAATTACGATGGTGTAGTAATTGGACAAATTCATAATGACGGGTTCGGAAACATTTTTGATGTTTTTCTTACTAAGAACATTGGTAGCCTTGATGACTTATACACATGGAACAGCTTTGAAGAAGCAAAGAAGAAATTGGAAGGACAAGAAAATCCATCATCAAAATGCTTTTCATTAAAAGAGGGGTTAAGAATCGGGTTTGAACACGAAATGGTTCTTAGTGATTGTTACCCCGATAGTGTCCCAGAACCAAAATGGGTTACTTTGTATAATGAATGGACAGATAAAAAAAATGAATATAAACGCCGTTTTATGACAAATGAGGAACTACAGAACCATTCTGCATTTCTTTCTGATGTTGCAACTACTATTAAATCTGTCATTAAATAAAGCGGCATCTAATCAAAATCAATCCTTAAGCTGCTATAACATTATAATCAGCAAGATTTAAAGGACTGATTATTACACCCCCTCGTTGAAGTTCGTTTGCAAGGTCCGTAAAAAATCTTTGTAATACGTTTAGGGCTTGTGCATAAGCTGCCCCAGACTTATTAGCATCTATTTTTGCCCAAAATTTTCCTGATTTTTCCAGCAGATTAAAACCAATCCACAGTCTCGTCTAAAGATTTGTGGCTAAAATGATTTGGAAGAGGTTTAAATCCTTCTGCAGCATAACCTAAATCCAAAAGCATCAAAATTTCTTCTCTTTCTGGTAATCCAAGTAAATCATGTAATTTATCTGGATCAAAATTATTTAACCAGCAATTATCAACTCCTGCATTTGCAGCCGCTAGACACAAATGTGTTGCAACAATTGTCGCGTCTTCTATTCCAGAAGTTCTTTTTCCACCTGGATATGAATAGGCTGCATCTTTATCAAAAGCAACAAGTAAAACTGTTGGAGCACCGTAACGGCAGGGAGTAACCTGATCTATTACAGAAAGTTTTTCTTCCGACTGAAAAACATAAATATGAGCTTCCTGAAGATTTTTTGCAGTAGGAGCAAGTCTTCCTGCTTCCAGTATTTCTTCTATGATTTTTTTATCTACCTGTTTTCCATTGTATTTTTTACATGAATAGCGATTTTTAACAACGTCTTTAAAATCCATAATTACCTCGTCTTCCTATATTATAAATCATTTTTGATAATTATCTCCAGCACCTTCAATACATGTATTTTTTTGATTATAAATTTTACTTCTGTGACTCATTTTATTATATTTGATATAGTTAGAGATAACTAACCCACAGAGGTAATAATAATATTTATGGAGTATTTATGGACTTAGCCGAAATAGATGAAAATGGTAAAGGTTTATTATTTTATGGCGACTCAAAAGTAGATTTTGTAAAAAAAATCGAAGGTCAGCCAAACGTATATTATTTACAAACAAGAATTGAACTTGAAAGAAAAGAACAACTTTCTCCAAAAGCCGGACAATTCTATCTTCTTAAAAGTAAAAAATCAAATGTAAATTACAATCGTCCAATTAGTGTTTACCATGCCCAAGACATAATCAATAGTAAGGGCAAAAAAGAAATCACCCTCCAGTTTATGATTTTGGAAAAGGGAGAAGGAACAATTGAACTTTGCCATCTGAACAAGGGAGAAGAGATGGTTTTAATTGGTCCACTTGGAACCCCATGGCCAGAAGCCGACAAAAAACTCTTAAATTCAAAAAGCCCAAAAATTGCTATTGTTGGTGGAGGAATTGGCGTAGCTCCAGTAGCAAATCTTGCTACTACCCTACCCCCAAACTCTTATGATTTTTATGCATCATTCAAATCTGGTTCTTACGGACTTGAAAATGTAAAAGCTGCAAATCTTAAAATCACAACAGATGATGGTTCTGTTGGAATTCATGGAATGTTACCAGCCGCTTTTTCTGAAGAAGCAATCAAAAATGCCGGCTATGAATTGATTTATGCCTGTGGACCAACACCTGCCCTGGCCTATGTTAAATCTGTAGCAGAAAAACTAGGAATTAAGTGCTGGATTAGCATGGAACACAGAATGCTTTGTGGGTTAGGCGCCTGTCTTGGCTGTATGATTGAAACAACAGAAGGACTTAAACGCTGTTGTAAAGATGGTCCTGTTTTTGATTCCAAAATTCTTGAATTCCCTAAACCACCTGCTCGTCGTAAAGCTCTTGAAAAAAATGAAGAGCCCGATATTTCAACAGAAATTGCAGGAATTAAATTTAAAAATCCAGTAATTGCCTCTGCAGGAACTTTTGCATACGGACAAAATTTCAGAGGAGTTTCTGATGTAAATGACTGGGGCGGTATTTGTTCCAAGGGAATTACATTAGAAGCAAGGGCCGGTAACAAGGGGGAAAGAAGCCTTGAAGTTGCCGGTGGAAATATGAACTCTATCGGATTACAAAATCCTGGAATTCCATATTTTATAGAAAATCTCCTTCCAGGTATGTTAGGACTTGGTCCTGTTACAATTGCCAACCTTGCAGGAAGTGATATTGAATCTTATGTTGAAGGTGCTAAACTTTTGGATAAAACAGATGTCGATATGATTGAGTTAAATATCTCCTGTCCAAATATTAAAGCAGCAGGTCTTGCCTGGGGAATGAGCGCAGAAACAGCCTACTATTGTGTAAGTTCTGTCCGCGTTGTTACAAAAAAGCCACTTATGGTAAAACTCAGTCCAAATGCTCCTGACAACAGACCAATTGCTTTGGCCTGTATAAAAGCCGGTGCAGATGCAATCAGTCTGATTAATATGATTCACGGAGTTGCAATTGATATCGATAAGGGAAAGCCATTCTTTAATAATGTTCATGCAGGATATTCAGGCCCAGGATTAAAACCTCTTGCCCTTAGAATTGTTTATGATGTTATAGAAGAAATCAATAAACTCCCTCCAGAAGAAAGAGTTCCCGTTATTGGAATAGGCGGAATTACTAACTGGAAAGATGCCGTTGAATTTATTATGGCAGGTTGCAGTGCTGTAGAAATAGGACAGGCAAAATTTACAAATCCAAAAGTTGCTCTGGATATTCAAAATGGCCTCATAGCATTTATGAAATCTCATGGATATCATAATCTCGAAGAAATGAGGGGTATTGCTCAGGTAAAACACATAAATGAACTGGGCTCTGGTAACGAAAAAAATCATTACAAAGAATTAAAAGATATGGTTTTGTCTTACCTTCCAGTTCTACCTAATGCACAGAAAAAGGCCACTAATTAATAGCAGCCTGAATATCAAAGATTCCCCAAGGGTCTGTAGACAATTTACAGGCTCTTTTTTATTTAGCGGCAGGAGGTAAAATTCTACCGTAACAATAAAAATGATTTTTCCAATAAGGTGCTTCTATATCAGCAATTTTTACACCTGTACGGTCTCCATCACTCATTGCACTAATAAATACCCTTTTACCATTTAAAAAGTAATCTGGGTTTTTATGATTTTTATACTTTCCGCAATAAATACCTACATGGCTTATTTTTCCAGAAGAACCAAAAAATATTAAATCTCCTGGTTGTTTTTCAGAAGGAGAAATCTTTTTGCAAACAGAAAGCATTTCTTCTGCTGTTCTTGGAAGTTTTTTTCCTACTGCATTAAGATAAACATATTGAACAAAGCCCGAACAATCAAAACCATCTCTGCTTGTTCCACCCCATTTGTAAGGAGTTCCACCACATGAAAGAGCCAAATCAATTACAGCTTGTCGTTTTTCCGTAGTTTTAGCTGCAAGAGAAGAAGCTACCATAATAAAAAGTAAAAAAAGTAATAAATATTTTCTACAAGATTTCATAATTATTAATTATAGCATAAATTCCTATTTAGGCAGATATTAATAACTTATTTTCTCATAAGTCATTTTGCAGACTCATTTTTATCTACAATTTCTTCACTTCTATCTTCCTGATGTTTTTTTATATCAAGAAAATGAAAATCATTTTTTTTATCCATATTGATTATTCTACTGGCCGCAACTTTACCAAAATACCTGCACTCAAACCGGCAATTCCACCTCCAATAATTATTACCTTACTCATACCCTATATTAATTACTTGGACAAATGTCGAGTTTTAAATTTTTCTTCTTTGGGTGGCTTTTTGCTTCGCAAAAAACAGGCTTTTCAGGGTTCCGCTATCGCTTCATTCCTTCGCTACGCTTCGGAACTGGCTACGCCAGCCCTTACAATCCTTGCCACGGTTTAAAAAACTCGAATTTCAGGGTATATAATAATATTCAAGGATCTTTGATTCTTAAAAAAAATCTAAAGGAATAAAAAATGAAATTTTTAAAAAAACATCACATTTTGGGCATTTGTTCCACAATTTTTTCTGTTATTATCTTCATTTGGTTTAGCAACATTATTGGTATGCTGGGAACTTTTCACTGGCACATTCTATATCACAACATTTACAGATTTTTAACTGCCCTCACAATAATTCCTCCGGCAGTTTTGATTTTAAGTTTGATTTTCAAAAAGAAATTTCTGACTATTCTTCTCTGCTTTTTCTCCATTTTTGATATTATTGTCTGGGCAGGATTTTTTATTGCCCTGCAAACTCTTGCATCCAAAAGAGTTGATAATTCCGAAATGAATATCATAAGCCAGACAGAAGAAATTCCTGTAAGCCCTAACCATTCTGATGATTCAATCTTACATCTGGCTTTTGCTTCTGACCCTCACTGGGGAGCTAGTACTGCAGATGCAGAGGCAAGAATTGATATTTTAAAAGCAATAAATAAGGCCGATTACGATGCAGTTTATCTTCTTGGAGATATTGTTGATATGGGTATGATTGCCTCCCAATACAAACTTGCAGTAGAAGATTTACGAACTTATACAGCAAATACAAGATTAAGATTAATTCCAGGAAATCATGATGCAATTTTAAATGGTCTACCAATTTTTAAAGCAACTTTTATGGATAAAAACGATAAATACAATTTTAGAATGGACAAAGACAATGTTCATCTTCTCTTTATCAATATGCTTTGGGATACTGCTGAACTAGATAAAAAACAGACTAAATGGTTAATTCAACAGCTTGAAGAAATTCCTCAGGAAGATACAGTAATTGTAATTTCCCACTGTTACGTAGTTTCTTCTGGTTATTATGATGAAAATGCAGGAAAAAACTGGGGCGACTTACCTGATGTAATGGCAAAACTTTGTCCAATATTTGAAAAATACAATGTTGACCTTCATATGAGCGGCCATGATCACTTTTTTGAATATCTTGAAAAAGACGGTGTAAATTATCTGGTTTTGGGAGCAATGGGCGGTAAACTTGATGAAAATTTTGTTTATTTCTCTCCATACTCTAAATGGCTTGATAATAAAACTTTTGGTTATGTTGATATGAGATTCTACCAAGATCATTTAGATTTTGACTGCATCAGTAATCAAGGAAATATTATTTATTCCAAAACAATTAAAACAAAGTAAAAAACATATTGGGAATTGTACTATTTCTCACCGGCCTTATTTTTTATCTCCTGATCTTAATTACGCAGGCTGTAAATCTAGCCCTCTCTTACATTAGACAGTTACTTATTGCAGGGCAAACGCATTATAAACGCTTTTCCGTAATGTTGGTGCGAAGGAACAGGGCATGGTTCAAAAAGGCTCTTTTTGTAGCTGCTGCGAAGCGGCAGTTCAATAGTTTCT
>CAMGTC010000180.1 GCA_946061765.1 uncultured Treponema sp. | reverse complement strand
GAATAGTTTGAACCGAAGAAAGTCCTTTAGTTTTAAACCATTTGTAAGTATAAACATGATCTCTTTCGATTGTAATAAGACCTGTTCCTTCATATGGAGCCTTAATAAAGATTTCTGCTGTTGAACCTGGATTTAAATCTGCTGTCTGTAATTTAAGTTCCAGTTCTGCAGTTCTTGTAAGACTTCTTGAAATATTTTTATCGCCAACAATTGTATAATTAATAGTATTAAATACCAGGCCTTCCTTATTTTTTAGAACAAGTTTATATTCGCCAGGAACTTCACTTGGTAAAATAAATTCACTGCCGTTTTTACTGATTGAAATATTTTCTTTAGAAACTGGATATGATTTTTTTACAGACTGATATTTATAAAGTCCGTTTGACTGTTTTACCAAAGTGGAAATATATCTTATTTCTTCTATTTCAAGTGAAACATCATTCAAATCTATCTGTTCAAGCTCCTGATTAATTGCGATAAACGAAAGCTTTCTTACTGAATTTGAATTAATATATCCCAAAGAACCGTCAGCTTTATATCCAATTAAATAATTCAAAGGAGAAACATACAGACTTGCCTGACTAGTAACAGAACGGCCACTAGCTTTTTCAAAGGCTTCTACATAGAAATTAAGTCTATAAGTTGCTTTTTCGAATTTTGCAAGATCAATATCAAAAGAACTTTCTCCATTATCATCTGTTTGTTTAGTTCCAAGGAATTCTTCAAAAGTTTTTCCTTTGTAATATGGATCTGTAAAATAGTAATCTGAATATTTATAAAGGACAGGGAAGCCAGGTGTAAGAGTAAGCTGAGCTTTTATATCGTTTCCACTGGCAGGAGTTCCAAAAAGATTCTTTAAATCTACTGTACCCTTAAGCTGACCTGGATTAATCCAACCATTTCCTGGAAGAGGATCAAAACCTGTAGTAAGAGATAAAGTATCTGGCAAAAATTCTTCAACTTTAATCTGACTAGATGTCAAAAATTCTCTGTTGGTATAATTTGAATATTCTTTTATAAGATAAAGATTTGCTGTGTAATATCCTGTTGGAGAATAATCTTGAGTTTCAAAATCAACTTCTTCAAAACCAGATGAAGACAATTGAATTCTTTTATTAAATACAATTGAACCATTAGGATCTGAAATTTCAATTTCGATTGGACTACCCTGTAAATTAATATTCCAGTCTCCTGCCTTTGCAATAAATGCCAGGTGAGCAGTTTCTCCAGGTCTATACATTCCACGGTCATTGAACATATAAGCCGAAATTCTCTTAGGATCTGATTTTCCGTATTCTCCGCCAATATCGTAGTTTGAATAATCAAGAACCCGACCGCTTTCCGAATATGGCATAAAAGCCAGATCGCTTGCGGTTTCTACAATGTATGCTGTTGGTCTATGCTCATCATAATATCCGCTTATCTGAGGAAGTTTTGCATGACCATTTGTGTCTGTTTGAGTTGAAATTAAAGTATTTCCATTTAAGCCGACAACTCTAACTGTGGCATAAGATGCAGGGAATCCTGTTGAAATATTCTGAACAAAAACATCTCTAGTACCATCAGTATTTTTCTTAACTACAAATCCTAAATCTGTAATAAGAATAAGACGTCTATCTGAAAGACCGGAATGATATGAACTTGAACCCAAATAATCATCGTCTTCGGCAACCTGGAAAATAAAAAGACCATTTTTTAGATTTTTATTAGGATTGTTTTTTAGTTTATCTGTAAAATCATAAGAAAAATAAGAAATTGTTTTTTCCGAAGCATCTAAAATCTTGTAACTTGAAACTTCAGATTCTGCAATATTATTCTCATTAAAAGAATAATTTTCAAATCTGAAATTCTTCATATTACCATTAGACATAGAAACTAGATGATTTACATCTTTTGGCATAATTCTAGAAAGTCTGTAATAAACCTTGTTAAGACCTCTTGAATACATAGCCATCTTTTTAGAACCCGAAAGCGAAAGAATTGTACCTTCAGACATAATTCCAAGTTCTCTTGGATAGCGAGGAACTTTTAAAACATATTCATTTGCATTTTGATCATTATCAAAGCGTAATTTATAACCACCAAAGAAATCAATTCCACCTTCAATCTTTATATAGATATATCTGTTTGGAGTTGCATAGTATTTAAAACTATTCATGGTAGTAGCTGGCTCTGGAGTTGGGATTGCCTCTAAAGCTATTTTTTTAGATTGGCTCAAAATTTCATCTGTTACATAATTAGTTGACCAGTTATAGTTTTGTACAGCATTATGACCTTCCATTTGAGGACGATCTTTTGGCAATTCATAAACGGAAATGTGCTTTTCTAATTCTTCTACTGCAACAGCACCTTTACTTTCGATTATAAGAGTATGGTCATAATTCTGTTCTTCATTTTTAACAAGATTTGTAACAACACTATTAATGTTTACAAAGTCACTCATACCCGGAATTGAAACTGAAACAACATCTTCATCACTGGATTTTCCGCCAACTAATGCAGCAACTCCCTTCTTAAGTATAATTCTTACACAAGAAGTATATGGAGGAATAGGAAGATTTTCAGAAACTATATAAGCTTCCATTAAATCATCACTAAAATTAAGTTTAAAATTACAATCCTCACTTCTGGTAGTTTTCCCTTTGTAATCATAATAATCAAAAACAAGTTGAATTGAATTTTTTACAGACTCTTTTACAAATTGATGACTTGCTCTAAGAGTACAAGTAACTCTTTTTTCATCTGGATTTTGAGGATTTATATAAAATTCTTCATTTCTAAGAGACACAGAAAAAGAATCTGTTTTGAATGAAAAATCTGATTTTACACTTACATGCTCTGCAAAAATAGCAGCAGGCATTGTAAATTTATAGCGGGTATTTAATTCCCATGGAACTGATGGTGTAAATTTTAACTTTGCATCATCAACCCACACCCACTGACCAGAAATTGCAGGAGTAATAACGATATCAGAATTTGGAGCTTTACCTGCATCCTCTAAACTTGCAACCGAACCATCAAAATCGATATACAGAGAATCTGGTTTACCCTCTGAATTTAATCTGCTGGAAGGTTCATAAACCTGATAATCTACAGGCACTTTTCCATTCTTATTTTTTGTTCCTTTATTTCCTTTACAAGAAATAACTGTTAAAAGAATAAGTCCTAAAAAAGAAATTGAAATTAGTGTCTTTAATGATTTCATATAAACTCCTGCTTATTTCTAATAATGTTTTTAAGCGTTTAATGCCTGATCTAAATCAGCAATTATGTCATTCACGTTTTCTATTCCTACAGAAAAACGAACTAAATCTGGGCCTACTCCACAAGCTTCAAGTTCCTGATCTGTAAGCTGACGATGTGTTGCACTTGCAGGATGTAAAACACAAGTATGAGCATCTGCAACGTGAGTAGCAATCATGGCAACCTTTAAGTGTTTCATAAATTCTTCTGCAGCTGTTCTTCCGCCTTTTACTCCAAAAGAAACTACACCACAAGTACCCTTTGGCATATACTTTTGTGCCAAATCGTAGTATTTATTTCCTTTAAGTCCAGGATAATTTACCCAGCTAACTTTTGGATGATTCTGTAAAAATTCAGCAACTTTAAGGGCATTTTCACAATGACGAGGAACTCTAACTGCCAGAGATTCCATTCCAAGATTAAGCATATAAGCATTCATTGGAGATTGAATTGAACCAAGGTCTCTCATCAACTGGGCTGTACATTTGGTAATAAAAGCTCCTTCCTTGCCAAATTTTGTAGCATAAGTAATTCCATGGTAAGACTCATCTGGAGTACAAAGGCCAGGAAATTTTTCTTTGTGAGCCAGCCAGTCAAAATTACCAGAATCAATAATTGCACCACCAACAGTTGCATCATGGCCATCAAGATATTTTGTTGTAGAGTGAGTAACAATATCACAACCCCACTTAAAAGGCTGACAATTTATAGGAGTTGCAAAGGTATTATCTACAATAAGAGGAACTCCATGTTTGTGAGCTATTTTAGCAAAACGTTCAATATCAAAAATTGTTAAAGCAGGATTTGCAATTGTTTCTCCAAACACAGCTTTTGTATTTGGTTTAAATGCAGCTTCCAGTTCTTCATCACTACAATCTGGATTTACAAATGTAAAATCAATGCCCATTTTTCGCATAGTTACATTAAAAAGATTGAAAGTTCCACCATAAATTGAAGAAGAAGCAATTACATGATCACCATTATTTGCTATATTAAAAACAGCAAAAAAGTTTGCAGCCTGACCAGAAGAAGTTAGCATTCCTGCAGAACCTCCTTCCAAAGCTGTAAGTTTTGCAGCAACATAATCATTTGTAGGATTTTGAAGTCTTGTGTAAAAATATCCGCTAGCTTCTAAATCAAACAACTTTCCCATGTCTTCACTTGTGTCGTACTTAAAAGTTGTAGACTGAACAATTGGAATCATACGAGATTCCCCATTTTTAGGTGTATAACCAGCCTGAATACATTTTGTTTCCTGTTCCATAAAATACCTCTTACGCAATAATAACAATTATAAATAAAAACTATTAATTATTGAAGTGAATAAGATTTTTTCTCCAGGGCTTTCGCATTATAAACAAAAAGCCGATTTTTTGGCTCCCAGTCACGGTTGCTTGATTCAAAACCGCTAGCTAGCTTTGTAAAATCAATTTTATGTTTAATTTTCAAAAAACTCGAATTTCGGGCTAATTAAAATTCTTAAGATAAGTCATAAAATCTAAGACCGTAACAACTTTATCTGATTCAAAATTTCTTCCATCTACAAGATGCATAATTTCATTTTCAACAACGCCAAGAACTGCATCAAAATCTTTGTCATCCACCACAAGGTCAAAGACTGGACTTTTAGGCTCTTGCATTTTGCTAAAACGGCTTGAAAATCTTGTCGCCATAGAAGGATTTCCGCTATTTAAAGCATAAAGGTTCCATAAATATCTGGCACACATCTTTCTTGTTATCTGCTGAGAATATATTAATTCTTGGGATGAATTTTGCGAATTTACAGTGGAATCAAAAATCCCTGCCTGAGTTAATTTTACTATTAAATCAGAAGTTTTTAATTTTGGACCAGTTGTTAAATCTTCCAATAGATTTGAATTTTCGTAGGTCAACTGAACCATAGTATTTAAAGTCAAAGGAGAAGTAATATCCTGATTCAGTTTAAATTTATCAAGATTTTCGTTATCAATTCCAGAAATGTACAAAGTCCAAACTTTATCGCGAAAATCCTTATAGGCCACACGATAATTACTGCGGTATTGATTATCAAACTGAATAAAAGCCTGATCAATTGCAGCTACAGATTTATCAAATTCCTTCTTTTTATAAAGTAAAATTCCCTTTTCTAAAAGAATGATTGCATTATTAGCATCGTAAGAAAGAATTTCTTCTACTTTGTTCAAAGCATCTTCTGGAGATGCCAGTTTGGTTCCAAGTAATAAAACATAATCATCACCATTCTGTAAACTTTTTGCATTTTTATAACAATCATCTGCGTTCTTAGTTTTTCCCTGTAAAACATAAAGAAGTCCATCAATTGCAGTTAGATGTGCTGCTATAATTGGTTCAATATGTTTTTCTTCCAACTGCCTTTTTATATCTTCATGTAAATAAGAAAGATCTTCTGTGGAATAAGTGCCTGTCAAAAGATAATCTGATTCAATTAAAATATACCTGTCATCAAAAAAAGATAATTCAGTAGCCAGTTCTTCATTCAAATCTGTTGTTTGAAATACATCTTCTTGAATTGTAGAAGTACAAGATATTAGCAAAAGTTCTAATGTTATTAATAGTAAAATAATCTTTTTCATAATCCCTCTTTAATTTTGTAAACCGCAAGTTGTTTCAACAACTGAGGATTTACAAAACG
>CAMGTC010000179.1 GCA_946061765.1 uncultured Treponema sp. | reverse complement strand
GGGAAATTTTTTTGGCGTGTAAATGGAGTTCGGTGGTATACGAATCTGGAACATGGGCATCGCCATGAAAAACTTCCGCTTATGACAAAATACGATAATCTAAAATACAATAAGAAACTAATCAAATATTTTAATTCGTTTGGATTTAAGGAATATCCGTATTTCGATAATTATAATGCTATCGAAGTAAAATATGTTGATGCAATCCCAACTGACTTTGATGGAATTATGGGAGTTACAATATCGTTCATGGATAAATACTGTCCGGAACAATTTGAAATATTGGGTTGCACACAACGAGGTTGCCATGATGAAGTTCCTGATACAAAAAAATATGATGATTATTGGGAAGTAACAAGGACAGGAGAAAAAACAGGTTCTTCTGGTGGAAAAACAAATGAAAATGCAAATATAAAAGGAAAAGATGGTGAGCATAATTATTTCGTAAATGTGGATGGAGAAATTGTTCAATCTGCATTTGATCGTATTTTTATTAAGTGGAAGGAATAGAAAATGGACAAAAAACTTATTACAACTTGGACAGTTAAAGATGTTTGCGAAGGTTTTACATTTGATAAAAATGAAGGAAAAGGTCTTTTTGGACTTAACGGGAAATTAATTGTTCAACCAGAATATCAACGCAATTATATATATGACAAGGGTGGAAAAGATGTTGAAGTTATAAAATCTTTGTTAAAGGGCTACCCCCTTGGACTTATATATTTTGTAAAAAATGCAGACGGAATGTATGAAGTCCTTGATGGGCAACAGAGAATAACCTCTTTTGCAAGATTTGTAAATTCTACATACCCATTTGCTGTATCTGATGAAAATGATAATCCAAGATATTTTGATAGTTTAAACTCTGAAGAACAAGAAAAAATATTAAAAACAGAATTAACTATATATGTGTGTGAAGGAACCTCTCAAGAAATTCAAGAATGGTTTGAAAAAATAAATATTGTTGGTGAAAAACTTACAGCGCAAGAATTAAGAAATGCTGCATATCATGGTTCATTTGTTAATCTTGCGAGGAAAATATTTTCAAATTCTTCTAATTCAAATATGAATAAGTGGCTTACGTATATTAAAGGAGACCCCAAAAGACAGGAAGTTTTAGAAAGAGCTCTTGATTGGGTTTCCGATGGAAAGATTGAAGATTATATGTCAATCCATAGGAATGATGATAATGTCGATGAAATAAAAAATCATTTTGACTCTGTAATGGATTGGATTTCATCAGTATTTGATTATACAGGAAAAGAAGTCCGAGGTCGTGAATGGGGAAAATTTTATAATTTGTATCATAAGAACCCATATGATAAATCTTATGTAACAAAAAGAGTAAATGAATTACTTGCAGATAAAAATGTACGCGATAATAACGGTATATTTGAATATATTTTATCTGGAGAAAATAGACCTCAATTATTGGATGTCAGACTTTTTGAAGATAGTATTAAAACTGCAAAATATGCGATGCAAACACAAGAAGCAAAGGAAAAAGGTTGTTCAAATTGTCCTATTTGTGCTTCGAGTAATAATTCAAATAAAACACGAATCTGGAAAATCGAAGAAATGGATGCTGACCATGTTACAGCATGGAGTAAGGGAGGTGCGACAGATATTTCAAATTGTGAAATGTTATGCAGACAACATAATCAAGCAAAAGGAAATAGATAAAATCAGTTGCAGGTGATAAAATAATTTTAAATGGTATATTTTCTATTCGAGTCAAGCTCGAATAGAAAATGAAATTGAACTTTATGGCTAGGACAAAGAAGCGGTTATACGCAATTTTCGTTGCTACGAAATCTAATTTTGTATAAGAAATATAATTGCCATAACAAGAGGTTCGTAGCCGACACGCGGTCAAGCCGCGTGCGGTACAACCCATTGTTACACGGACGCCCACACAGGGGCGCTTTTAGAAAGGATATAAAAATGAAAGAAATTCCAGATTATCAAACCTTGATGCTTCCTGTATTAAAAAGTGTCGCAGATGGTAAAGAACATAAAATAAAAGAAATTACAGAATCACTTTCAAAAGAATTCTCTTTAACTGAAGAAGAATTGAATATTATGATTCCAAGTGGAACGCAAAGTGTTTTTTATAACCGTGTTGGTTGGGCAAGAACTTATCTAAAAAAAGCTAACCTTATAAGTTCAGAATCAAAAGGAATTATAAAAATTACAAAACGAGGATTAGAAATTTTAAGTCAAAATCCTAAAAGAATTGACAATAAATTTCTGAAACAATTTGAAGAATTCGTTGAGTTTCAAAATAAAGTAAATCCAAAAAAAGAAAAAGCTGAAATCGATACCGATTATATAAATCAGACTCCTGAAGAATTAATAGATACCGCTTTTCAAGATTTTCAGAAAACTTTAGCAGAAGATTTGCTTGATAAAATTCGAAAAATAAGTCCTTCATTCTTTGAAAAGTTAGTAGTTTCTTTACTTGTAAAAATGGGTTATGGCGGTTCAATAAAAGATGCAGGTAAAGCTGTTGGAAAAACAGGTGATGAAGGAATTGATGGAATTATAAAAGAAGATAAATTGGGACTGGATGTAATTTATATTCAAGCAAAACGTTGGAAAGAAAATAATATAATTGGTCGTCCTGAAATTCAAAAATTTGTAGGAGCCTTGGCAGGTCAAGGAGCGAAAAAAGGAATATTCATAACAGCTTCATCATTTTCAAAAGAAGCATTGGATTATAAACCTATGAATGATACAAAAGTAATTTTAATAGACGGAATAGAACTTGCAAATTTAATGATTGAATATAATTTAGGTGTTTCACCATTGCATAGTTATGAATTAAAAAGAATAGATAGTGATTATTTTGAAGAAGAATAAAAGGAAGTTTTTTTCATCGAGTCGGTGCTCGATGAAAAAAATAATTGAACTTTCGGGTAAAGCAAGATAGCGGTAATACGCGGCTTTACGCCGCTAAAAATTTTAAAACAGAAAAATTTTCTTTCCAAATAGTAGAAAGAATTTCTGTAATATAGAAAATATGGATTCGTTGAATCTGTAAAAATAAATACGAAGAAAATTGTTGTACGGTAGAAATATCGTATAACAAGAGGTTCGTAGCCGACACGCGGTCAAGCCGCGTGCGGTACAACCCATTGTTATGACGACAGGCACACTGGCCTGCTTTTCTTTAAAAATAGAAAATAAGAATTTAGTCATAGCATTTATTCTCCAAAAAAGGAAAATGCTATGGCTAATACAAATCTCAAAAAGGCAAAAGTTGCCAAAAATGATGAGTTTTATACTCAGTATGTTGATATTCAAAATGAAATAAATGCTTACATAGATTATAATCCTGATGTTTTTAAAGATAAAACAATTCTTCTTCCATGCGATGATCCAGAATGGTCAAATTTTACAAAATTCTTTGTTAATAATTTTGAGCGTTATGGCATTAAAAAGCTAATATCAACATCATTCGCTCCAAATAGCAAAAACTTTAAAACTCCATATCAACCAACACTTTTCGAAACAGTTGACCCAAGATTTGATGAAGAGAAAACTGTAGCTAATGGTAAAATATTTACACTTACAAAAGATGAAAATAAAGACGGAAAAATCGATGAAAAAGATTTAAAATGGAATTACTTAAACGGTGACGGTGATTTTAGAAGCGAAGAAGTCAAGCTTCTTCGCGACGAAGCAGATATAATAATCACAAATCCCCCATTTTCAATTTTTTTGGAATTCTTGAATTGGATTTTAGAAGCTGATAAAAAGTTTATAATCATCTGTAACAAAAACTCGCTTGGAAGCAAGGATGTATTCCCTTTTGTGATGCAAAATAAATTATGGGTAGGAAAGACACCAATGTCTGTAGATTTGCTTTTCACAGTTCCAGATGAAAAACAACTTCTTGAATCAAAGAATATAGGTAGCGGTTATAAAATTATAAATGGAAAAATTTTCGCTCGTTCTCAATCAATTTGGATTACAAATATTGAACATGGAAAGCGTCATCAACCTTTAAAACTTATGACAATGCAGGACAATATAAAATTTTCAAAACATAAAGAGATTAAAGATATTGGTTATGCAAAATATGATAATTATAATGCAATTGAAGTGCCATTTACAGATTCAATCCCTTCCGATTACAAAGGAATAATGGGAGTTCCAATTTCATTTTTGGATAAATATAATCCCGAACAATTTGAAATAATTGGTTCTACTCAAAGAGCCTGCCATGATAATTTTCCAGATATAAAAAAATACGATGATTATTGGGAAGTAAAGCAAACTGGTGAAAAAACAGGTGCTAGTGGTAAAAAGACAAATGAAAATCCAAATATTGAGCGCAATGATGGAAAGAACAATTATTTCATAAACAAAGACGGGCATATCGTTCAGTCTTTATATACAAGAGTTTTTATTAGGCACAAGGAGAGCTAAAAATGATTACAGATTTAAGAACAGACATAACAATCGAAAAACTCTGTGAAGGTTTTGTTTACAACGAATTCGAAGAAAAAGGTCTTTTTGGCTTAAACGGAAAACTTGTCATTCAACCAGAATACCAGAGAAATTATATTTATAATGACGGCAAAAAAGATGTTGCGGTTATAAATTCATTGCTAAGCGGCTATCCAATTGGCTTGATTTATTTCAACAAAAACGGCGATAAATACGAGGTTTTAGACGGTCAGCAGAGAATAACTTCAATCGGTCGGTTTATTACAAATAAATTCGCTATAAAAATCGATGACTACGAAAGAAACTTTGACAGTCTCGACAAAAACATTCAAGAAAAATTATTACAAACAAAACTTACAATTTATATTTGTGAGGGTACGGAAAAAGAAATAAAAGACTGGTTTCAGACAATAAACATTGTTGGAGTTCCACTTAACGAACAGGAACTTTTAAATGCAGTTTATTCAGGTCAGTTTGTAAATCTTTGTCGCGAAGAATTCTCAAACAGTCAGAATTCAAACATTCAAAAATGGGAATGTTACATTTCGGGAAATGTAAAGCGGCAGGACTTTTTACATACGGCTCTTGAATGGGTTTCAAAAGGCAATGTCTCGGAATACATGGCTAAACACCGCACCGATGATAATATCAACGAAATTAAAAAATATTTCAATTCTGTAATTGATTGGCTCAACTCTACTTTTAAAACAGTAGATTCAACAATGTGTGGTTTGGATTGGGGAAGAATTTATGAGACATATCATAAAAAGAGTTATGATATAAATAAACTTGACGATCGTATCAAACAGCTTCTTGAAGATTGGCAGGTAACTGACAAAAAAGGAATTTATGAATTTGTACTGTCCGGCGAAACAATGGAAAATCGTAAATTCTTGAACATTCGTATTTTCGATAAATCTACAATAAAAAGCGTATATTCAAAACAGACAAATGAAGCCATAAAAAACGGAATTTCAAACTGTCCTATGTGTGCAGCGGCTGGAGGTTCAAATAAAAATCGTATTTACAAAGAAAACGAAATGGATGCCGACCATGCAACAGCCTGGAGTAAAGGCGGTGCAACAGATATTTCAAACTGTGTAATGTTGTGTAAAACTCATAATAGAAGTAAAGGTAATAGATAAAAAGGAATATTTTTTCATCGAGTCAAGCTCGATGAAAAAATTAATTGAACTTTAGGGTAAGGCAAAGAAGCGGTTGTACGCGGCTTTACGCCGCATAGAATTTACAAAATGAAGCATTGCTTCTAAAATATAATACATAATCTTCTTAAGGGAAAAGATTTAAGAAATCCAATTCTGTATAAGAAATATAATTTGTCATAACAAGAGGTTCGTAGCCGACAGGCAGTCAAGCTGCCTGCGGTACAACCCATTGTTAGGCGGACGGGCCATTGGCCCGCAAAGCAAAAAAGGAGTATTGTGTGAAAAAATTAGTATTTTTAACTACTTTT